>NZ_VHSI01000010.1:0-125387 GCF_013048705.1 Vibrio sp. A11
GTTTTGCCATTTGCTTCCTTCAGATTTCACCTCACGATGAACACCCTTGCATAGGCTAACGGTTCCCGCTCGACTGAGCCCGTAGAGGACTTTCACCTCCTAGATCAACGCCATGCTCGGCGCACAACCAAAACGGGTAAGGAATTATCTTACCCGTTTTTTTAAAACGTAAGGATTGAACTTAACGGATATCGATCGGTGCAAAGCTCTTAATCAAATCATCCAACGCTTTCATTTGTACTAAGAAAGGTTCGAGCTTATCCAACGGTAAGGCCGAAGGACCATCACATTTCGCTTGATCAGGCGTTGGGTGAGCTTCGATAAATAAACCAGCGATGCCCGTCGCTAAACCAGCTTTAGCCAGTTCCACGGTTTGTTCACGGCGACCACCGGAAGCGGCTCCTAATGGATCGCGCATCTGCAGTGAATGGGTAACATCGAAAATGATTGGACTGCCTTTAGAGGCTTTTTTCATCACGCCAAATCCGAGCATATCAACTACTAAGTTATCGTAACCATGGCAAGCACCACGCTCACATAAAATGACTTGCTCATTGCCACATTCCGCGAACTTTTCAACAATATTACCTACTTGTCCTGGGCTCATAAACTGCGGTTTTTTAACGTTAATGACTGCGCCCGTTTTTGCCATCGCTTCGACTAAATCCGTTTGACGTGCTAAAAATGCTGGCAATTGAATCACATCAACGACCTCAGAGACTGGCTGAGCCTGCGCTTCGGTGTGTACGTCGGTAATAATTTTCACCCCGAAGGTCTCTTTCAGCTCTTGAAAGATTTTCATGCCCTCTTCCAAACCTGGCCCACGATATGAATGTACCGAGCTACGGTTAGCCTTATCAAACGATGCTTTAAACACGTAAGGAATACCAAGCTTTTCGGTTACTTTGACGTAGTACTCGCAAATTTGCATCGCCAAATCACGAGATTCCAACACATTCATACCAGCAAACAGAGTAAAGGGATGATCATTGGCGACCGGAATATGACCGATATGAACAATTTTTTGTTCCATAGTGAGTTCTCTTAAGTTGTGATTAATGCAGCGTCACTGGATAAACCGTTAGCGCATTCATTTGATTCTTGAGTAACTGCGCTGCGGGATCATCAGGGCAGTGTTCAATAAAATATTGGAAATCGGATAACGCCACCTGATGACAGTCTAACTGCTGATAGATAAAACCACGATCGCGTATTTCATAAGGATCATCAGGGACAAAGGTTAACGCTAAATTGGTGCAGCGCAGCGCCAAAGTATAGCGCTCTTCGCGCAACAAGGCACTTTTCAATAAGGCTAACCAACGACCAATAATCGTTGGATTATCGGTCGGTTTTAGATGCTCAGCCTGCAAGCGGGCCAAAGGGCCTTTATGACCAACCAACCACGCATTGAGCATGTATTTCGAGACAAACTCGCCGGAAAAAGGATTGAGATACAGCGGAGCTTCATCAGGCCACTGCACTTCAAGTAAAAACTGGGTAGGAAAAGTAATTCCTTGCACGGGAAAATCAAAGCGCCTAGCAAAATAGAGCAGCAACGCTCCAAGACTCACCGGTATTCCCTGACGACGTTCGAGGACTTTATCAATAAAACCGTTACGAGAATGAAAATAGGTTTCTTTATCGCCAACAAAGCCCCATTGATGATAAAAAACATCCAAAAATAGGGCAAAGCGCTGCTTTCTATTTGATTCATCAGCTAAAGCTAACTCAGCTTGATGGTACAGCCTTTGCAATTCAGCGAGAGCCCAATCGACTTTAGTCTCCGGATTGATGGCTTTATTTAATGCCAGCGCACCTTCCACTAAATCCATTGCATCAAAATCTTCATCAAATAAATTCAGCATTGATTTATCGAGTCCATAATATTAACTGAAAAACATCGGTGCTTTAGAAGCCGTCACTTTACCCGCCATGATCAGCCAGCCCATCGCGCCAAGAAAAGCAAACGAGCGTAACAGCTTATTACGACCAAACTTAAGCGCAAAAAAGCCCAAAGCGATATAAGCCAAGACACAAGTAATTTTATCGGTCATCCACGGCGCTGCAGCCGTATAAGGTATAAAGCCAGTGATCACGATAAGCCAAATGCCAGTAACTAATAACAGACTATCGTTAATGTGCGGATAAATTTTCAGAAACTTATGTTGTAGCCAATGGGAATCCATCATCATTAAAATATAACGAACACTCAATAAGAAAGCGCTAGTAGCTATAGTGAAGAGATGGAGTGATTTAAGTACTTCGTACATGTGTTCCTCTTTAAAATCGACATTGACCCAAGGTGACTCGATCGTTACCAGCGTAGTCTTGCTCCGTAACCACTTGCTGATAGCCCAGTTCACTCAGAATAGTTCGCACTGCTTTGCCTTGTTGGTAACCATGTTCAAACAACAGCCAGCCTTGATCGAGTAAATATTCACGCGCCGAAGTCGCGATATGTTTAATATCGGCTAATCCATTATCGCCTGCGACCAGAGCGCTTCTCGGTTCAAAACGAACATCCCCTTGCTGTAAATGGGGATCGTGTTCCTCAATATAAGGCGGGTTAGAAGCAATCAAAGCAAACTTTATACCGTTAGCGAGAGGGGTAAACCAACTGCCTTGCAAAAATGTGACATTGGAGAGCTGTAATCGTTTGCGATTATCCTCGGCAAGCTCAACGGCCTCTGAACGCAGATCGATCCCCAGCACGTGGCGCTGAGGTAGCTCTGAAGCAAGCGCTAATGCGATAGCTCCAGTTCCTGTGCCTAGATCAAGGATATCGCCCTCAATAAATGCGGCCTTATCCAGTGCTAATTCAACTAAGCGTTCAGTATCCGGACGAGGTATTAAGGTCGATGGTGCGACTTTTAGGGGCAGCGACCAAAATTCGCGTTCACCAATAATATAAGCGATCGGCTCACCGGCGATACGCCGTGCGAGCAACACCTCGAAAGCAGAAATAGCGTCTGCATCGAGCCTTTTATCTGGCCACGTCAATAAATAGGAGCGCGGTTTTTGTAACACATGGCAAAGCAGCAGCGCGGCATCAAGAGACGACGAATCGCTGCCGCTCTCGATAAGTTGCCGCTTAGCGTTAGCCAATAAGGCTTGTATCGTCATGATAATGAATGAATTAATGGTTATCAGATAACGCAGCCAGCAGATCCGCTTGATGCTCTTGGACAACAGGATCAATCAAGGCTTGTAAATCGCCTTCCATCACCTCATTGAGACGATAAATGGTGAGGTTAATACGATGATCGGACACTCGACTCTGTGGATAGTTGTAAGTGCGAATGCGATCACTGCGATCGCCTGAGCCAAGTAGATTGCGTCGGGTATCGGAGATTTCCGCCGCACGTTTTTTCTCTTCAGCCTGAACAATCCGAGCGCCAAGTACAGACATCGCTTTAGCTTTGTTCTTATGTTGAGAACGCTCATCCTGACACTCAACCACAATCCCCGTTGGCAAGTGAGTAATTCGAATTGCTGAATCCGTCGTGTTAACGTGCTGGCCACCTGCTCCTGATGAGCGGAAGGTATCAATTTTTAGATCGCTGGCTTTAATTTCAGGAATTTCGGCTTCAGGGATCTCAGGCATCACAGCCACAGTACACGCAGAAGTATGTACACGACCTTGAGATTCGGTCGCGGGAACACGTTGCACTCGGTGACCGCCCGACTCAAATTTCAATACCCCGTAAGCTCCGTCACCATTAACTTTGGCTATCATCTCTTTGTAACCACCATGCTCAGCTTCACTCGCCGACATGACTTCAATCCGCCAGCCTTTTTTCTCAGCAAAACGGCTGTACATCCGGAACAGATCACCAGCAAAAATCCCGGCTTCATCACCACCCGCCCCAGCACGAATTTCTAAGAAACAGTTGCGATCATCATTCGGATCTTTAGGTAACAGAAGAATTTGCAGCTCAGCACTTAAGCGTTCAATTTCCGCTTTAGCCGCTTTCATTTCATCTTGGGCCATTTCGCGCATTTCAGCATCGTCTTCTTTGGTCATCTCTTCTGCGGCCAGCAAATCTTCCTGAGCTTGCTGATAGGCTTGGAAGCATTGGGTGACTTCTTCGAGCTGCGAGTACTCTTTTGAGAGCGATCGAAATTTATTTTGATCACCGATCACGGCAGGATCGCCTAATAAGTGTTGCACTTCTTCGTAGCGCTCCACCAAAGATTCAAGCTTAACTAAAATCGACGCTTTCATAGTTTCTTCTTTAATAAATAAGGATTTACAAATTATTACAGGTCATCAAGACCCAAACTTTGTCTAATAATTGCCAGTTTTGCTGGCTCCCCTTGCTCGGCTGCCATCTGCAACGCGCGCGTTGGGGTATGGATCAATCTATTGGTGAGTTTATTACTTAATTCGACCAATAACTTTTCCGCATCGCCTCCAGCGGCTAACGCTTGTAAACTTTTACTGAGTAATTCTTCACGGATATTGTTCGCCGATTGACGATAGTCACGAATGCTGTCGACCGCCTGCAGCGAGCGCATCCAACTCATGAATTCTGCGCTTTCTTCGCTGACGATCGCTTCGGCTTGAATCGCCTCAATCTTACGTTGCTCAATATTACTCTCAACAATCGATTGTAAATCATCCACTGAATAGAGATAAGCATCGTCAAGTTCACTGACTTGTGATTCCACATCACGCGGAACGGCAATATCGACTAACAGCATCGGTTGATGACGACGCGCTTTGAGCGCGCTTTCGACCATCCCTTTACCGATGATGGGCAGCGGACTAGCGGTCGAACTAATCACAATATCCGCCTGTGCTAAATAATCTGGAATCTCATTTAAGGTAATCACTTCAGCGTCAAAATTTTGCGCTAATGCCATGGCCCGTTCGCGTGTTCGGTTAGCAACGATCATTCGTTTACAACCATGACCGTCCAAATGTTTAGCGACCAATTCGATGGTCTCTCCTGCGCCAACTAATAGCACCGTAGCCTGCGTTAACGATTCAAAAATATGTTTTGCCAGCGTACAGGCGGCATAAGCAACAGAGACCGCATGACCACCAATGTCGGTTTCAGTCCGCACACGCTTAGCAACCGAAAACGCTTTTTGAAACAACTTATCTAAGGCCGAATCGACCATGCGATTCTCTCGCGAATCCGCATACGCTTGTTTTACTTGACCCAAAATCTGTGGTTCGCCCAGTACTAATGAATCCAATCCACAAGCAACGCGCATCAGATGACGGATTGCCGCTTGCTCTTCATGGACATATAAACTCGGCTTTAAGGTTTCCAGATTGACTTGATGAAACTGAGATAACCACTCTATCAGTTTATTCTTACTTGCCACCTTAACGTCACAATACAGTTCAGTTCGGTTACAGGTTGATAAAATCACACTTCCCTTGACGTAAGGTTGGCCAGATAAATGGCGCAACGCTTCGGACAGTTTATCTGCTCCAAAGGCCACTTTTTCTCGCAACTCAACCGAAGCTGTATTGTGATTGATACCAATAACAAGCAAGGACATGTATCGAGGGTTCTCTGATAAGAAGTGGATTGAGCGGCGAATTTTACTTGATGCACCTATTTATTGAAAGAGCGATTGGGATTTGTTTTCCCGAGTTCGTGATATCAATGGTATAGTGACGGCTCTTGTGTCCCATAAATGGATAAATAACGAGCATATGATGATATCACCGCCACGTATTTTTCTTATTATTACCTTACTCTTAGGACTATGGGGCTGTAGCAGCATTCCCGACCCCATTAGTGACGTTGAATGGCAATCGCACCAAGCTCGCTTAAAGACCATTACGCAGTTTCAACTGGTTGGAAAACTCGCCTATATTGACCCCAATCAGCGTCAATCTCTTAATTTTCAGTGGCAAATTTCACCTCAGCAAACCCAGCTCCGCCTAACGACCTTTTTAGGACAGACGGTATTAAACTTATCGATTGATCAACAAGGAGCGCAAGTCATCACCCATGATGACAACGTCTACCGCGCTGACAGTGCCGAACAATTGATTACCTCTCTGACTGGATTAACGCTCCCTATTGAGCTTTTACAAGCATGGATTGTCGGCTTACCCACTCAAGCCGATCACTTTGAATTAAATTCGAACAATACCTTGGCTAGATTACAAAAAAACCAAGGTTTTTCGCGCTGGACGGTAGATTATCATCGCTACCGCGAATATCTCTGGCAAGATAAACCTCTCCCTCTGCCAGACCGAGTATTACTCACCCAACAGGACACCTCGATTAACCTTGTGATATCTAAATGGACACTCACGCCATGATACAACGACCAACCGTATGGCCATCACCCGCGAAATTAAATCTGTTTTTGTACATTACCGGACAACGCGCTGATGGTTATCACGACCTGCAAACATTATTTCAATTTATCGATTATGGCGATGAACTGACGATTACCGCGAATCAGACAGGGCAAATCACACTCTCACCGCAACTGCCTGGCGTCGCACTGCAAGATAATCTAATTTACCGTGCGGCTTGCGCCTTACAGCAGCAAACCGAGAGCTCATTCGGCGCAGATATTCAACTAACCAAACGCTTACCAATGGGCGGGGGGATTGGTGGCGGTTCTTCTAATGCGGCAACGGTGTTGGTCGCACTCAATTATTTATGGAGCTGTGGGTTAAGCGATGATCAACTCGCGACGATTGGCCTAACCTTAGGGGCCGATGTTCCAGTTTTTATTCACGGCTTCTCAGCTTTTGCCGAAGGTATTGGAGAAAAGCTCCAACCGGTACAGCCCGAAGAAAAGCATTATCTCGTGATTCGCCCAAATGTGAGTATTGCGACAAAAGTAATTTTTTCTCATCCAAAATTACCGAGAAACACAGCAAAACGTGATATTAATACTCTACTCAATGCGAACTACGAAAACGATTGCGAAAAAATTGTCCGATTGGAGTACCCAGAGGTTGATAAGCAACTTTCATGGCTGCTACAATACGCGCCGTCAAGATTGACCGGGACCGGGTCTTGCGTTTTCGCTGAATTTTCGAGCAAAAAAGAAGCGCAAGCTGTCCTTGCGAAACTCCCAGACACTGTCTCTGCGTTTGTCGCTCAAGGCCGCAACGTTTCACCACTAAAAGAGACACTGGCTGATTACCAATCAGCCGACACCCAACCTAATTAAAAACTGGACGCAACCCTGAGGTTTCCACCGTGCCTGATATGAAGCTATTTGCTGGTAACGCCACACCTGAACTAGCCCAACGTATTGCTGAACGTCTATACATCTCCCTTGGTGATGCTACTGTTTCTCGCTTCTCTGATGGAGAAGTGGCAGTGCAGATCAACGAAAATGTTCGTGGTAGCGATGTATTTATTATTCAATCAACTTGTGCACCAACCAATGACAATTTAATGGAATTGGTGGTAATGATTGACGCAATGCGCCGCGCTTCAGCAGGCCGTATTACTGCTGTCATCCCTTACTTTGGCTATGCACGCCAAGACCGTCGAGTGCGTTCTGCTCGTGTTCCAATTACGGCGAAAGTCGTTGCTGACTTTCTCTCTAACGTAGGGGTTGATCGGGTCTTAACCATTGACCTACACGCAGAGCAAATTCAAGGTTTCTTTGATGTACCGGTAGATAACATCTTCGGTACACCCGTTCTCTTGGAAGACATGAAAGCACGTAACTTAGAAGATCCTGTCGTCGTATCTCCGGATCTAGGTGGTGTGGTACGTGCTCGTGCAACAGCAAAAGCACTCGGTGATATTGATATCGCGATTGTCGATAAACGTCGTCCTCGTGCCAACGTCTCTGAAGTCATGAACTTAATCGGTGACGTTGAAGGCCGTGATTGCGTGATTGTTGACGATATGATCGATACCGGCGGAACCTTATGCAAAGCGGCTGAAGCACTCAAAGAGCGCGGAGCAAAACGTGTGTTTGCGTATGCAACCCATGCTGTCTTCTCAGGTAATGCCGCAAAGAACATCAAAAATTCTGTTCTTGACCAAGTGATCGTCACAGACTCCATCACTTTATCTAAAGAAATGGCAGCAACGGGTAAAGTTACCCAATTAACGTTATCAACCATGCTCGCCGAGGCGATCCGCCGAATCAGTAACGAAGAGTCTATTTCAGCCATGTTTAACTAAGCAGCGATAGTCTTGGATCGGTAAAATACCTCGTCAAAATGACGAGGTATTTTTGTTTCACGGCGTCGAGCATCAGCCATCTCGCCCTTTTGCGTTTTTCTATGCTATCATACCGCGCTTTTTTCGTTTCCGAAGGGATCCTAGCCTTGAGTCAACCAATTAAATTACTTGTCGGTCTGGCCAACCCGGGCCCTGAATACGTCAATACTCGACATAATGCAGGAGCATGGGTCATCGAAGAACTGGCCCGAGTGCACAATACGACACTGAAAAGTGAAGTGAAGTTTTTCGGATTAACCGGTCGTATATTGGTTAATGGTGAAGATCTGCGTTTACTGATCCCAACGACTTATATGAATTTATCTGGTAAAGCCGTCGCAGCCCTTGCTAAGTTTTATCAAATCAAACCGGAAGAGATCATGATCGCTCATGACGAACTGGATCTTCCTCCCGGCGTGGCTAAATTTAAACAAGGTGGCGGGCATGGTGGTCATAATGGGTTAAAAGACACCATCAGTAAATTAGGCAACAATAAAGAATTCTATCGTCTTCGTATTGGCATTGGCCATCCAGGACACAAAGACAAAGTTGCAGGCTATGTGTTAAGTAAAGCTCCTAACAAAGAGCACGAGTGCATACTAGCAGCAGTAGATGAATCTGTTCGCTGTCTCGATATTTTACTGAAAGATGGCCTAACTAAAGCGCAAAACCGCTTACATACGTTCAAAGCTGAATAAGGTTACCAAACATGGGTTTTAAATGTGGCATTGTGGGTTTACCTAACGTAGGTAAATCAACCCTTTTTAATGCACTGACTAACGCAGGTATCGAAGCGGCTAACTTCCCGTTTTGTACTATTGAACCAAACACTGGTGTGGTACCAGTGCCTGATTTGCGTCTCGACGCATTGGCAAAAATTGTTAATCCACAACGCATACTACCAACCACAATGGAGTTTGTTGATATCGCAGGCTTAGTGGCTGGGGCATCAAAAGGTGAAGGTTTAGGTAATAAATTTTTAGCCAACATCCGCGAAACCGATGCGATTGGTCACGTTGTCCGCTGCTTTGAGAACGAAAATATTGTTCACGTCGCAGGAAAAGTATCACCAATTGAAGACATCGAAGTGATCAATCTTGAGTTGGCTCTCGCTGACTTAGATAGCTGCGAACGCGCGATTCAACGTCAAACGAAACGTGCCAAAGGTGGCGATAAAGACGCTAAATTTGAGCTTGGTGTCTTAGAAAAACTATTGCCCGTACTGACTGAAGGTGGCTCTGCACGCTCTGTCCCCTTAAGCAAAGAAGAACTTGCTGCGGTTGGATACCTTAATTTCCTGACCCTTAAGCCAACCATGTACATTGCTAATGTGAATGAAGATGGCTTTGAAAATAACCCCTATTTAGACGCGGTCCGTGCTCATGCCGCCCAAGAAAATGCCTCTGTCGTCGCCGTGTGTGCTGCTATTGAAGCCGAGCTTTCTGAATTAGAAGAAGAAGAGCGTGCTGAGTTTCTTGCCGATCTGGGTATTGAAGAACCAGGCTTAAACCGAGTGATTCGTTCAGGGTATGAACTGCTTGATTTGCAAACTTACTTTACCGCAGGGGTTAAAGAGGTCCGTGCTTGGACCGTTCCGGTAGGCGCGACAGCTCCTCAAGCAGCAGGAAAAATCCACACCGATTTTGAACGTGGATTTATCCGTGCCGAAGTGATCGGTTACAATGACTTCATCCAGTACCAAGGCGAAAGTGGTGCCAAGGAAGCGGGTAAATGGCGTTTAGAAGGCAAAGATTATATTGTCAAAGATGGTGATGTCATTCATTTCCGCTTTAACGTATAAAACCTAACCACTATCGAAAGAAGCCAACACAATGTTGGCTTTTTTTTGCATCGAACTTTCATGGCTTACTTTTACATTCATCGCTAATAAACCATGATCATCTGCTTGACGTATAATGAGAAAATCACTCGGTTTGGGATAGATTTTGATCAGAAATAGCTAGCTTTGTTTAAAAAAAACTCGAACAGTTGGTTTTGAGGAATTTATTCAAAAAAACTATTGACGCTCTACAGCCATATCCGCATAATGCGCACCGTTCGCAGCGAGAAGGCAACTTCGAAACTCCGAGCGTAACGCTGACTGTGAGTGATAAGCAGTTTAGCAATTGGCTACGTAGCTCAGCTGGTTAGAGCACATCACTCATAATGATGGGGTCACAGGTTCGAATCCCGTCGTAGCCACCATTTCCTAAGTGTTCTTTGTGTAGAATAGTTAGGAAATAATGCGGAAATGGCGAAATTGGTAGACGCACCAGATTTAGGTTCTGGCGCCGCAAGGTGTGAGAGTTCAAGTCTCTCTTTCCGCACCATTTATTGATAAGCTGCCCAAAGCAACTTATCACCGTAGGTCTATCGCCAAGCGGTAAGGCAGCGGCTTTTGATGCCGCCATTCCCTGGTTCGAATCCAGGTAGACCTGCCATTGTTTCTTTAGGTTTCAATACGTAAAAACTATTGGAACTGATGGCGAGAATAGATTATAGTTTCTCGCTCTAAAAAGATGGCTACGTAGCTCAGTTGGTTAGAGCACATCACTCATAATGATGGGGTCACAGGTTCGAATCCCGTCGTAGCCACCACTTATTTTACCTCTTCTCTTGAGATAAGGTACAATAACGAGATGCGGAAGTGGCGAAATTGGTAGACGCACCAGATTTAGGTTCTGGCGCCGCAAGGTGTGAGAGTTCAAGTCTCTCCTTCCGCACCATTATCTCGTTATAAAAGTAAAGTTTTGCGGAAATGGCGAAATTGGTAGACGCACCAGATTTAGGTTCTGGCGCCGCAAGGTGTGAGAGTTCAAGTCTCTCTTTCCGCACCATATTAGAGGTCAGCAGTAGATAGCTGTTAACCGATGTAGGTCTATCGCCAAGCGGTAAGGCAGCGGCTTTTGATGCCGCCATTCCCTGGTTCGAATCCAGGTAGACCTGCCAACTATTTAGTTCCATCAATACTGTGTCAGCATTGACTGAATTTGTGGTGGTGGCGAAATTGGTAGACGCGCTAGCTTCAGGTGCTAGTGTCCGTTAGGACGTGAGGGTTCAAGTCCCTCCCTCCGCACCAAGTTCAGTATTACAGGTCTATCGCCAAGCGGTAAGGCAGCGGCTTTTGATGCCGCCATTCCCTGGTTCGAATCCAGGTAGACCTGCCAATTACAACGATGATTTGAGTCAATCAAGTTATCTAAAAAATTTGTGCGGAAGTGGCGAAATTGGTAGACGCACCAGATTTAGGTTCTGGCGCCGCAAGGTGTGAGAGTTCAAGTCTCTCCTTCCGCACCATTTATTGAGTTAGCATAGCCTGCTATCAACAACAGGTCTATCGCCAAGCGGTAAGGCAGCGGCTTTTGATGCCGCCATTCCCTGGTTCGAATCCAGGTAGACCTGCCAATTACAACGATGGTTTGAGTCAATCAGATTATCTAAAAAATTTGTGCGGAAGTGGCGAAATTGGTAGACGCACCAGATTTAGGTTCTGGCGCCGCAAGGTGTGAGAGTTCAAGTCTCTCCTTCCGCACCATTGATTAGTCGTGGCTACGTAGCTCAGCTGGTTAGAGCACATCACTCATAATGATGGGGTCACAGGTTCGAATCCCGTCGTAGCCACCATTTATCGTTAGTTACTGTTGAACAGTTGCTTTATAAATAAGACTGTTATTAAATTAACAGCATTGCAGGTCTATCGCCAAGCGGTAAGGCAGCGGCTTTTGATGCCGCCATTCCCTGGTTCGAATCCAGGTAGACCTGCCAATTACAACGATGATTTGAGTCAATCAGATTATCTACAAAATTTGTGCGGAAGTGGCGAAATTGGTAGACGCACCAGATTTAGGTTCTGGCGCCGCAAGGTGTGAGAGTTCAAGTCTCTCCTTCCGCACCATTTATAAAAAAAACCCAGCTTAGGCTGGGTTTTTTATTATCACTTAAATCTTAATTACCCTAATAGCGCGAGTGCCGCTGTTGGTGCTTGTTTCGCTTGAGCTAAGACTGAGCTCGACGCTTGACTTAAAATCTGTGATTTAGTCAATGCCGTGGTTTCTTTAGCAAAGTCGGTATCCTTGATCCGGCTCTTAGACGCATTAACATTTTCATTAATGTTATCCAAGTTATTAATGGCATGACCAAATCGATTCTGGAACGCACCTAGCTCTGCACGATGACTATCAACATACTTAAGCGCAGCGTCAACAACGGCCACTGATTTTTGCGCTCCGCCAACGGTCGTGACATCAATCGTATCGATCGTAATCGCCTGTCCCGCTTGCATGTCTAGCTCGGTAGCTAATGCGCCACTAAAAGCGACTGCGCCAGTAACATCATTATTTCCGGTAAAGACCTGTAACTGCCCCTTCTCATTAACCGACGCTTGCACTAAGTCTGTTTGACCATTAATGTAGGTGGCAACTTCTTCAATATCATCACCAACTTTGGCGGTAATATTAACAATTTGCTCATCACCATTAATATCGGTCAAGGTTAAGGTTAAATCGTTACTACCATCACTGACCGTCCAATCTTTATCGGCCTCAGTAGCGGCAACGTAGCTGGTTCCTCCCATCATCGCGTTATCACTACGCATGTCTTTCATGGTCAGCATCACAGCTTCACCGCTCTGAGATCCAATCTGGAACGACTTCGTTTGGAAAGTACCGTTCAATAGACGATTACCCGCAAATGAGGTGGTCTCTGCAATACGATTCAATTCATCATTAAGTGCCGTGACTTCTTCTTGGATAGCGACACGCTCAGATTTTGAGTTTGAACCATTCGCAGATTGTAAAGAAAGATCCCGCATCCGTTGTAAAATGTTGGTGGTCTCATTCATGGCGCCTTCGGCGGTTTGTGCCATGGAAATACCATCATTCGCGTTACGAACAGCAACGTCTAAACCACGACTTTGCACATTCAAACGGTTTGAGATCTGCAAACCTGCAGCATCATCTTTCGCACTATTAATTTTAAAACCTGAAGACAAACGTTCCATTGACGTTTGCTGTGCACTGGTTGCACTGTTCAGGTACCTCTGTGCCGTCATCGCTGACACGTTAGTGTTTACATTTACCGCCATAATTGGTCTCCTATTAATATTAGACGTAGCGGAACTTGCCGAACGGTTTCCGACGTCTCGGATAACCACGTAGTTCTCTCAAAGTATCTTTAATAGCGACTCAAACGACGATTCCTTTAGGGGATTTATTGAGCAAGGTGAATTAAGCGACTTAGAAAGAAGAAACTGAGGCATAAGACGCAAAACCAACCGAAAAAGACATAAATCGCTCAAGATTTAGCGGTAATGGCCGGGGGGATGAGAAATGGATTGGCAGAAAAAAGAAAAGCCCCTTTTCCTTTGAGAGAACCGGGGCTATGGTTGGCAGCCATTGCCAATGTGGAGATCAAGAGAAATGAACACATTATGGCTAACCATAATGTATGGTTATTTTCCTAGTATAAACAGGCGTATCTGAGAGAGCTTATACTGTTCTAACAACCATACCTTGCCAAGGTTGCGGATTACATACTCACGTCTGAGCTTATTAATGCCGCCTCCCAGGACTACTGCAATAATGATATTGCAGAGTTTGGCAACTGTTTTGCTTGAGCAAGAATTGACGTTCCTGCTTGCTGCAATATTTGTGACTTAGTCAACTGAGTCGTCTCTTTCGCAAAGTCGGTATCTTTAATCCGGCTCTTCGAGGCTTCGACGTTCTCTTGGATGTTGGCCAAGTTATTAATACTGTGGTTGAGTCGGTTCTGTTTAGCACCTAAATCCGCGCGTTGTGAGTCAATGTATTTGAGCGCTGCATCTAAGATACCGACTGCGTTTTGCGAGCCACCAACGGTGCGCATATCAATATTTTGCACGGTCGTTTTCTCTCCAGGACCACCGGCTAAACCAAGTTCAGTCGCTAAGCCTCCAGAGATGGTTAAATCACCTTCAATGTGTGGTTCAGCAACAAAAATCTGTAGCTTACCATCTTCGTCGACTGAGGCTTTGAGCAAGTCAGTCTGACCATTGATGTAAGTTGCGAGCTCTTCAATATCGTCACCGGTTTTGGCTAAGATATCTAATGTCACTTCTTGGCCATCTTTTTTGGTGAACTCTAATTTCAAATCGTTTGCCGTCGGATCGACGCCCCAATCTTTGTTTTTGCCTTCAGTAGCAATAAAAGATTGGCCGCCCATCCGATAGTCATCGGCACGGATACTGGTTAAGCCCATGATGATCGCTTCACCGGAACTAGAACCAATTTGGAATGATGCTTCACCAAATGACCCGTTGAGCAATCGACGACCACCAAAAGAGGTCGTTTCGGCAATTCGGTTTAACTCATCTTGCAGAGCAACCGACTCTTCGTTGAGTGCTTGACGCTCGGCATCTGAGTTGGTTCCGTTGGCTGATTGTAGGGCCAAATCACGCATACGTTGCAGAATGCTGGTTGACTCATTCATTGCTCCTTCAGCGGTCTGAGCAATCGAAATACCATCGTTAGCATTACGCATTGCCACATCAAGACCACGAGACTGAGCGATCAATCGGTTTGAAATTTGCAAACCTGCCGCATCATCTTTGGCACTGTTAATACGGTTACCAGAAGAAAGACGCTCCATCGAGGTATTTAAATCGTTGGACGACTTGGTCAAGTAACGCTGAGCGGTCATTGCCGACACGTTGGTATTTACATTAATGGTCATATTTTGCTCTCCTATCGAGTCCGCAAGTCTTTTGCGAAGCGGTCAGCTTTACTCTCTTGGAAGCACTGACCGTAAATCACTTGCCAAATACACCCTAAGGTATATTTAAGATCGGGTGGTATTCACTCTGTTTAAATTAATCCAATAAACATGCCAACTTTTCAAACGAACTCAATGAAAATTTTAAACCTTTATAATCAATAAGTTAATTTCAATTATTTACAAAACTCTCTTTCGTTCAGCACTGGTAATATACCGTTGCCGCTTTTTTGCCGCTCCGCCTGCTGTCGACTGGCAAAGGAAAGCCGACCGAAGACAAGATGAGATTTAAAGCAAAAAAACACCTCTCTTTTCGCACTGATGGCATAGCACATAAGGCACAAAGATAGGATTTATTAACCTTTCGAGGTTAAGCGTTGTTCGAGAGAAACAAGTTCTTGTCCCGAACTCAAACAACGACTTAATGATGCTGAGCAAGCGATTCTCACTAACCTCTAAAGGTAATTAAATAGGGTTAAATCTTTCGCTTTGCCAAACGCCAATTGAGAGGCTTGCAGCGCTCTCGAGTTTTCATTAAATTCAATCACTGCTTGCGAGTAATCGAGATCTTCAAACTGACTCTTAGAGCGAGCCAGACTGATTTTAAAATCTTCATGCTGATCTTCTTGTAGATCTAAGGTGCTCAATCGAGCACCGACATCCGAACGAACTTGGTTTAAATGAATAAAGGCAGTGTGTAATTCTTCGGTGATTTGATGAAGCTTGCCAGTGGTTGAAGCATCGGAAACAGAACCTTTCGAGTACTCAATGGCTTTTTTAAAACTATCAAATACTGTAAATGTTTTACGTGGATTCAGAGTGATGCTGTCTCCGGCTGTGATACTGCCTTTGATATTAATAGTGAGACCTTGATATTGAACCCCTGTTCTTGGATCAAAGTCATTAACCTCGACAACCTCACCATCGCGCTCTAACTGATAAGCAAAGCCGCCATTGAGCATATCCACAAACGTTACCGTATAGCTGGCATTATCACCGTCATCACTGTTCGTTGCCCGCTCAAGCAATAATTCCGATCCTTCTTGTAATGCATACTCAGGTTCAAAATCACCAAATGGATTATTAATATCCATAAACATTTGGTTGCCTGGGGTATTGAAGGGCATTTCTAAATTATTGGAGATGCGCATTTTTCGCTGATAATCATCACCGTAATAGGTCACGTTACCTTGATTATCTCGAAAAAAAGGTTGGTTCTTCGGCCGAGTTCCCGCAAAAATAAAATTACCCGTTTCGTCTTGTACATTGGCAAGATTCAAAAAGTTATTAGCAATTTCTTGAATTTGCCGCGCCTGAGTTTCACGATCTTCGGGAGATAATGAACCGTTGATCATTTCCATGACCATACGCTTGGCTTTATCGGTAAACTCTTCGGCATTAGAAATGATCACTTCTTGGTGCTCAAGACGATTACGAACCAGTACAATGGCATCTAAGTATTGGCGCAACTGCTCTTCTTGTTGTGTTACATTTTGAATGTAATGCGTCGCGAGTGGGTTATCTCCGGCAGACAAAAGCTTTTTTCCCGAAGCTAATTGCGCTTGGTTGTGATGAACTTTATTTTCTTGGCGACGTAAATCGTTTTGCACCGACTGATAGTTATGGAAGCTAGAAATTCGATTTAACATTTACTTGTCCCCCTACCTGAGCTGCAAAATGGTATTAAACGTGTCATTTGCAGCCTGCATGATGCGCGATGAGGCCATATAAGCATGCTGAAACTTCATCATATTGGCTGCTTCTTCATCCAAGTTAACCCCAGACACTGAACCAATACGCGATTCCGCCGCCTCTTTTTCTAAACGAGCCACATCGGCTAAGCGAGTCGAAGTCGAGAGTTTTAAACCGAAATCGGTATTCAAGTTATGATACAAACCGATAATGGTTGACTCATTGTCATTCATTTTTTTGGTGGTTTGTAGATGAATCATCTTGCGTAAATTACCGTTATCACCTTCCGCCGGATTTAAATTGGCGGTAAATTTATCATTCTCAATCGCCCCTCGAGTCAGGGTAAAGACGGTCGGTTGACCACTCGCTTGTTGAGCAGGGATAACTATCGGTAACTTTGATTGGTCGTCATTAAATAAATAAGGTTGCGTTGCGAGCAACTGGCCATTTTTGTCCACCACACGAATTTGCATCTCATGATCGCCAGCACCTGTATTAGGGACAAGATAAGCTTCAAACTCTTTGATATCACCAACTTGGTCAATTTGAAATTGGGCACGCCCTTGAGCAAAAGAAGTCGAGGCTTGATAGCTTTGGGCGGCAATCTTTGTCGGATCATTGGTTGCCATCTGAATCTGAGCGGCGCCATCACGGGTTGGGCGAACGATGACTCGCTCACCAATTTCTGGTGGAGTATTGACCTGAATACGCAAGCCATCTAAATAAAGATTACCTTGATTAAGTGCGAGGATCTGTTGCTTGCCATCTGGTAACGTCGCCACATAATGACTGCCTGTATAAGACAGAGCAAACTCGCCACCTTTTAACTGACTAAGATCATCGATGTACACTCGAATATCAGCATTCGAATCACTGGCTGTGGCAATACGTGAACGAGCATTGACTTCAGAGTTAACATCGGAAAAAAGCAGCCCACCAACATTACCACGCAGATCTAAACCTTGGCTTTGTAACTCGTTGACCTGATGAGCAAAAGAAATTGATAAACGACCGATTTCATCCAGTAATCCAGGAATATGTTGATCACGCATTTCAAATAGCGCAGCCATCTTTCCGCCGATCTCTTTTTCAGAAATAGACTTTAATGTATTTCCTTCAACGACTGCCAAGCGACGCTGTTTGACATCTGGATAACCGTCAATCATTTTTAATTGACTCGCTTCCGTTCCCGAGACAAGGGTATGTCCGCTACCAATATGAATATTAAAACCTTCAGCACTGGTACGGGGTGTTACCGTTACTTTGGTATATTGGGAAAGTTCAGCGACTAATTTTTCATGCTCATCCATCAAATCATTATGTGGACCAGGCACACGCATCATTAGCCGCTGTAAATCACGTATTTCTAACGCTAACTGGTTGATTCGCTCTATACCAACGTCGAGTCCTTTATTAGTGATATCAAACTGACGTCGCACGGTTTCATGAAAATCATTCAAATTTTGAGTAACAAGATTCGCTTTTTCGAGCACAACTTTGCGCACCCCGACATCATTGGGGGTGTCGGCTAAACTTTTTACTGAATCAAACCATTCGTTAAGATTTTCGGGGATTTTCTTAGAAGCAACAGAAGAGAGTAACTTAGAGAGCATATCTAAGTTTTCTTCGGTATCGCTATTAAAAGCGTGGTTGGTTGTGGCAAGATTCAGCTCTTTAACGGCAAACTGATCCCAAGAGCGGCGAACATTTTCCACATGTACGCCCATCCCATAGGTTTGACCACCGAGTTGGCGAGGTGCATTGGTCCCTTGGATCACAGACTGACGGCTGTAACCCTCGGTATTAACATTCGCAATGTTATGACCCGTGGTATTGAGTTGTCTCTGAGCCGTTAATACGCTCTGCGCACCAAGATTCAGAAGATCAGACGCCATACTTGCCCCCAAAAAACCGATTAACGCCAGTCGTTACTGACCCCATTACTACTTATAAAAGCAATAACTATGCCAATGAATGAGGTTAGTTAACTAGAGGAAATATAAAAGATAAAACTGAAGCGCTAGAAGAAACTGGTTGCGAGGCCAACCAGCCAAAGCCTATTTCTATATTCAATAAGGTACGAAATGAAAGGATGTTTATTGCGCTAAGTGAATGATCGCCAAGTCAGAAAAAATCCAATATACCCAAACGACTTGGAATTACAGGTAGGCAGCAAGTGAGTGAATCTTCATGAGCATTAGCTGTTATCCATTTGATCGATCTGCGCTTTTACTCGCAATACTTTATCTGCATAATGAGGATCGGTCGCATAGCCAGCTTGATGAATACCATGAATAAACGCTTCACTACTTCCACCATGCTCTAAGGCGGTGCTGTAGCGAGGATTATTTTCTAAAAAGCGTAAATAATCATCAAAACTGTCTTGGAAGCTTGGATAAGCGCGAAAAGCGGCTTTTTCCATAACCGGAGTTTGATCGTAATATTCTAAGGTTTGAGTGGCAACACGCTGCCCCTGCCAACTTCTATCAGCTTTAATATTAAATAAATTATTACTGCTTCCACGGGCATTACTGACCATTTTTTGTCCCCAACCGGTTTCTAAAGCAGCTTGAGCAAGCAGTAAAGAAGCATCAATACCTAACGCTTGTGCCGCTTTATCGGCGTAAGGTTTGAGTGATGTGACAAAAGATTGTGGTGAATCAAAACGGTATTCATGAGCCGGTGATGAAGATGCCGCCACTACGCTATTATTGGGCCGCTCAGCCGCCACCGATCGCGCTTGTTGGACGCGATTCATCGCCTCTTGGAAACGGTCGTTATCTTGATCGGTAGGTGCGACATTATCTGCCGCCGTCAGCTGTGCAACAATCATATCGGCCAAGCCTAACGAACCTGAGGCGCTTAACTGACTGACCATTTGCTCGTCTTGCATTTGTCGATAAAAATCTTCGTTATTACTGCTGAATAAATCCGATTTAAACGCTGAGTTCGCATCGCGCATCGACTTTAACATCATGGTGGTAAAAATAGCCTCAAACTGTCTTGCAGCGGCAGTCAGTGCCTCTTTTTCAGCGCCAGCATCACCATTGAGTGCTTGTTGACGTAATTTATCTAGGCTGGCGATATCATGAATAAAGCCGATATCATTGGGGTTATTCACCATCACGAACTCCTTAGATAATAATTAACTGACCTTGAATGGCACCAGCTTGTTTTAATGCTTGTAAAATTGCCATTAAATCTGACGGAGCAGCCCCGACTTCATTCACAGCCCGGACCAATTCATCTAAAGTCGTTCCGGTTTCTAACTTAAACATTTTTCCTTGCTGCTCAACGACTTCAATATCTGTATCGGGAATGATCGCCGTCTCTCCTCCAGCAAAAGGATTGGGTTGATCAACGCCCCAGTTTTCTTTGATCGCCACCGTCATACCGCCGTGAGTCACAGCGGCGGGTCTTAAACGTACATGCTGACCAATCACAATCGTTCCGGTTCGTGAATTGACGATAATCTTTGCCGCCATATCCGCAGGTTCAAACTCAAGGTTTTCTACGGCAGAAAGAAAAGCCACTCTTTGCGAGACTTCTCGAGGTGCACGAACGCGTACTGAAGTTGCATCAATGGCTGAGGCCATATCTGGGCCTAAAAATTGGTTCACGGTATCGGCCATTCGTTGTGCCGTCGTAAAATCCGATTGGAAAAGATTAAAAGTGATAAAATCACCACGACCAAAAGGCGTTGGAATTTCTCGCTCGACTATCGCCCCATTAGAAATCATACCAACCGTTGGGTTGTTGCCAACCAAACTTGACCCATCCGCTCCAGTCGCACTAAATCCACTGACCACTAAATTGCCTTGAGCCACAGCATACACTTGGCCATCCAGTCCTTTTAAGAAAGTTTGTGTCAATGTACCACCACGTAAACTGCTCGCTGAGCCTATCGACGATACGGTGACATCAATTGTCTGTCCTTGCTTCGTAAACGGAGGCAGTTCCGCCGTCAACATGACTGCGGCAACGTTTTTGGTATTGGTTCGTGTGCCAGGCGGCAATTGAATGCCAAAGTTTTGCAGCATGGCGCGAAAACTTTGATCAGTAAACGGGTTTGATTCTCCTGTACCGGGTAACCCCGTCACTAAACCATACCCGACTAATTGGTTACTACGCACACCGGCTACTTGTGCAACATCTTTAATTCGCGTGGCATGAGCACTGCTTGCCATGAACACCATTAAGAGCAATAAAATTTTTTTCATCATCGTTGACCTTCTCTCAATGTGGATACGCATCGCCATGTGATCATTTTATCGTGTCAAAAAATCGACTTATATTGTCATACTATAAAGAGACATTAAAAAATCGTGCCAAGAATCCAGGCTCTTGCATATCTTGATTCGATCCGGTACTGGAGTATTGAATTCGAGTATTAGAGATACGATTAGACGCTATCGTATTGTCATAACCAATATCATCTGGACGCACGGTGCCACTTAAACGAATGTATTCATCACCCGTGTTGAGCATTAACCACTTTTCGCCTCGAACCACTAAATTGCCGTTAGATAAAACATCAATGACTTCAACGGTAATCGAACCTTGTAAATTATTATTTTGGTTTGCTTGCGCACTACCCGAAAATTGATTGTTATTTTTCAAAGCGTAAGAGAAGTTGTAATCACCAATGGTCAGCTCCTGACCACCAACACTGAGTGGGTCCATCGATGCGTCATTATTTTTAGTTAATTTAGCATCCGCGCTTTTGGTCGCCTTGGTGTTTTCATTCAACGTCACAGTAATAATGTCGCCAATCCCTCGCGGCTTAGCATCACTGTATAAACTCACTGCTCGAGCGAGATTAAACAATGAACCAGTCTCAGCAGCATAATGCTCAGGTTTGGCTTTCGGATGAATAGGAGCCCAAGCAGGGTCACCAGCAACCGGATCATTTCGGTTACGTAATGTATCAAGTAAGCCTGTGCTACCGTCAGACGATCGATCACCCTCAACTGCATCGACTACCGTTGTGCCTTGCACCACATCTGCCGTTTCAAGGGGTGCGGGTAATAAACTGCATCCTGAAAGTAATGCCACAAAGGCTAAACTGAGTATACGTTTCATCATCATAGTCTCTTAGTTAGTCAGTGATTAGAGTTGTTGATTAACAAAACTCATCATTTGATCCACAGAAGAGATCACTTTAGAGTTCATCTCATAGACTCGCTGCGCTTCAATCATGTTGACCAACTCTTCGGTAACATTGACGTTAGAGCTTTCCAACATAGATTGACGGATATTGCCAAGCCCATCCAAACCAGGAACGCCTTCTTGTGGATCGCCACTGGCCCCCGTCGGTAAATATAGGTTTTGCCCAACAGGTTCTAAACCGCCTGGGTTAATGAAATCCACGATGGTGATCTGTCCTAAGACTTGGTTCTCTTGCTGACCACGTAAACGCACCGAAACTTCACCGTCATTGCCCACAGTGATCGAGATAGCATCTTCAGGAACGACGATTTCTGGTTGTACTAAATAACCAGCTCCAGAAGTCACGATCGCGCCTTCCGCGTTCAAAGTAAATTGACCGTTACGGCTATAGCCAATATTGCCATCCGGCATGAGAATCTGGAAAAAGCCATCGCCTTCAATCATCATATCTAAGCTATTGTTAGTGGTCTGGACGTTACCGTTAGTGTGAACTTTTTGAGTTGCTACCACCTTCGCCCCGGCTCCTAACATTAACCCGCTCGGTAACTCCGTATTTTGTGAAGACTGACCGCCAGGCTGATTAATATTTTGGTAAAACAGATCCTCAAATACCGCTCGACTCTTTTTAAAACCCACCGTTGAGGCGTTAGCTAAGTTATTTGAGATGGTGGCAATATTGGTCTGCTGGGCATCTAGACCCGTTTTACTTATCCATAATGCAGGTTGCATACTAAATTCCTCTCACTTAGCTCATACGCAGTAAAGAGTCAGACGCTTTGTCCATCTCTTCTGCCGTACTCATCATTTTGACTTGCATTTCAAACTGACGCTGTAAATCAATCAGGTTGGTCATCTCTCCCACTGCATTGACGTTGCTGCCCTCAAGAGCGCCAGTCAACACTTTCACTGTGGCATCGGCTACGTATTCTGCATTAGGAT
Source organism: Vibrio sp. A11 (assembly GCF_013048705.1). Classification (NCBI taxonomy): domain Bacteria; kingdom Pseudomonadati; phylum Pseudomonadota; class Gammaproteobacteria; order Vibrionales; family Vibrionaceae; genus Vibrio; species Vibrio sp. A11. The sequence goes on from NZ_VHSI01000010.1 coordinate 22,722, forward strand.
CTTTGGCTCGAAATAAGCCATTAATATCTTTGAATAAAGAACGATTATCAGGCTTGACCAATTTAATACGATCAACGATTTCCATCGCATCGGCAGGTGCCCCTTGTGGACGAACCGAGATAGTGCCGTCATTACCTATCTCTACTTTATTCAACGGGATTGGCAAAGTAATCGGCGCACCCAACTCACCTAACACTAAATGACCATTACCATTAAGTAATAAGCCATTTTGATCAATGCGTAGATTACCGCTGCGCGTTAAACCTTCATTGCCAGTTTTATCTAATACTGAAATCCAGCCATCACCTTGAATGGTAATATCGAGTTCTCGTCCTGTGGTGATCACGCTGCCTTGGTCAAAGCGGTGCCCTGGGCGCTCTGTCATGCTAAATACGCGACTAGGTAGCCCTTCACCATACGCTTGCATTGAACGCGCTTGTTCTAAATCAGCTCGAAAGCCCGTAGTACTGACGTTAGCAAGGTTATTGGCTCTTAGCTGCATCGCCTGCATATTTTGTTTAGCGCCACTCATGGCAAGGAACAGTGCGCGATCCATCAGACGTTCTCCACAATCATTAATTAATCATAAATAAGCAATTGGCGTGCCATTATTTTTACACTTATTAATCAGTAATTTAAGGAAGATAAAATGACAATTGCGCAATGAAAAGCGGCAATTTAACGGCAAGAGAAGACAGAGGATGCCATGTGGCATGCCGTTCTACCTAAAGATCACTAGTGAAGGTCGAACGAAGAGAAAAAACGAAGGAAGAAGTACATGCCTAAGTAGACAAAGCAACTTAGGCATGTTGAATCGAATAAATCTAGGATTAACGGATTTGTAAAATCGTTTGTTGTAATCCAGTATGCACTTCTAAAGCCCGCGAGTTAGCCTGGAAGTTACGCTGTGCAGAAATAAGATCCACCAGCTCTTGGGTCATATCAATGTTTGACTGCTCAAGCACACCATTACTGATAGTACCAAATGAGCCTTTGCTTGATTCACCCCAAATTTTAACGCCAGATTGCTGAGTAGAATCCCATTGCGTGCCACCTTTTTTATCCAAACCTTGCTCATTAGCCACTCGAACCATCGCGACTCGACCTAAGGTCACATTTTGTCCATTTGAATAGGTGGCAAGTACACTACCGTACTCATCAAAATCGATTTTGGTCAAAAAGCCCGTGGTCGCACCATCTTGATCAAACTTCGTTAATTCAAATGGCGCAGCAAATTGAGTCGCTTGGTTAAGATTGAACGCTAAAGTTTGTGTACCATCGGCTCCATTCATATCGATGGGATTATCCCCTTGATCAAATGCCACTGAGACAATCGGATTACCACTATTTAAACTGGCTAGGGTACCATCATTGTTAAAGCGTAATGTATGCCCCACATGGCCATTTGGAGAAACCGCATCCCCACCAGCAATATTGAGTGGTTTTTCACCGGTTTTATCGGTAACCGTATAGTAGGTATTCCACTTATTATTTTCATTTTGATCTTTTAAATAATAGGTGGTGAGCTTATAAGGTTGCCCCATTGAGTCATAAATGGTTGATGACGTGGTGCGGTTGTAAGTATCAGGATCAGTAATATCAAACAGCGCAGGATCTTTTAAATCACCGTTCGCAGGTAAATTAGCTGAGAGTTCTATATTGCCGGTTTGCTTTGGTTTACCAAACTGAGCCGGAATATTGATCGGCTTAGGCTCGTAAGATAGAACTTCTCCATTATCAGGGTTCACTTCATAACCTAATAGATATTGATCGTTTGAGGTGACCATGAAGTTATTTTTATCGAGGTGAAATGCACCGTTACGAGTCAATTCATTTTGCTGAGGGATTAAGCGATCTTTAGCAACTGCAAAAAATCCGGTACCGGCAATACGCAAATCCATTGGGTTATTGGTATAAATACTCGACCCTTCGTGAAATTGTTGCGCAACCTTACTCGCCTGAACACCTTGGCCTGGTGTAGTTTTTGAATTGGTAAATAGCGACGTTGAATACACATCACCAAACTCAGCCCGCGACTCTTTAAAGCCGTAGGTATTCGCGTTGGCAATATTATTACTGGTGGTATTCAAATCTAATTGAGCAGCAGAAAGACCGCTTAACGATATATATGACATAACAAATTCTCCTGTTTGGCGAGCATAATTATGCTTTGCCAACTCCTAGTACTTCAGCAAGTCGTACTGGTGATTCAAAACCAGCAAGATTGAGCAGTACATTACCGTCGCCTTTACCGAGTAGAACACTATTAACATTCGCGTAGGTTGATACGCCAAATTCGGCATTCTCACCACCGAGCAAACCCGAGGCTCTGACTCGATATCGCCCTTCAGGTAATGGATTTCCATTTTCATCATTACCATCCCACTCGACACGATTATCACCGCCAGGTTTTGCACCAACATCAAAAGTACGCACCAATTGGCCAGCTTCATTTTCAATGCGAATGAATAAGTTTTGTACTGCTTGAGGCAATTTGACCATTGCCGCCATGCCGCCAACATCCGACTTCATTCCAGCAGAACCGGGAACCAGAACATCTCGTCCTACTAGCGACGAAGCCTGTAGCGCCTGATTAGAAGTCATTGCCGAGTTTAAACTTTCAAATTGACCGTTCATTTTGCCAATGCCATCAACGGTGGCAAAAGAGGCCATTTGAGCAATCATTTGATCGTTACTCACGGGTTTAAATGGATCTTGTTGTGCCAACTGTTTGGTCAATAACGAGAGAAAATCCTCTTGTTTCAACTCTTGTTGCCCAGTCGTCTCCGTGGGCTTTTTCTGCTCTTGTAGCGCTTTCAGTTGGTCTATATAGGACAAGCCGCTTTGACCAAGGTTATTAATGCCAGCCATTTGCTACCTCCTACCCTTATTGACCCATCTGCAGCGTACGCAGCAGCATCTGTTTACTTGCATCGGCCACTTGAACGTTTGTTTGATAAGAACGTGAAGCAGAAATCATATTGGCCATTTCTTCCATAACATTAACATTGGGCTTATAAATAAAGCCTTCATCGTTGGCCAAAGGATGATCGGGATTGTATTCCGCATTTAACGGCTTATTACTTTCGACAATCCCTAACACTTTTACCGGAACATTGGGGTCACGATGATAACGAGCTTTATTTAACTCTGCACCGAACACCGCGTGACGGGCTTTATACGTTTCTTTCGCCGAACTACTGACACTGTCTGCGTTCGCTAAGTTACTGGATGTCGTATTTAGACGAACAGATTCAGCACTCATTGCAGAACCAGTCACATTGAATACATTAAATAAGCTCATCTAATTAATCCCCTTTAATCGCTTTTGATAGGTTCTTAAACTTACTGCCTAAGAACTCTAGAGAGGCTTGGTGGCGCAGTTGATTTTCCATAAAGAGGTTACGCTCTAAATCAACATTGACCGTATTGCCATCTCCGGTATCCGGTTGAGTCGGAATGCGGTAAAGCATTTCCCCTGTCACCGTTTTTGAGGCAGGAATATGCCGACCGTCCGTACGGCTAAGACTAATGCTTGCCCCTGAACTTGCCGCCTTTAATGCTCGATCAAAGTCCATTCCTTTTGCTTTAAAGCCCGGAGTGTTCGATTGTGCAATATTGGTCGCAATCACTTCTGCATTGCGTGCACGAACACCAACTGTGTGTTGATGGATACCGAGTGCTTTATCAAAAGAAATAGTCATGTTTTGCCTCTTTACTAAGAACCGACCGTTACTTGATTTAAAAAGCAAATTACGTACCAAGTTTTAGATGCTTTAGGAAATTAGTGGTTCATCACACGCTGGGGTACTTTAGTCTGTCTTACTATCATAGAACATGCTGCTAAAAGAAAAGGCCAATGATACGACTTTAGGTTAAAGCAAGAATTTAGCCATATTGAGCTTAATGATAAACAAAACCCGGCATACTGCCGGGTTTACCAGAATCAATCTGTTGTGTTTATTTTAGCTTATAAATAATACCGGGATTACAGCGAACCATATCAAAACGATCCGTCAGCCCAGTCAATGACTCTGAAGCTCCGAGCAATAAATAGCCACCAGGATTTAAACTACTCGCCATCTGATTCAGTACTTTTGATTTCATATCCGGTGCAAAGTAGATCAGTACATTACGACAAAAAATAATATCGAACTTACCCAAAAGGGCGTAACTTTCCATTAAGTTTTGAGGCCGAAAGTTAACCAATTTTTTTACGTTATCTTTGACTCTCATTCGTCCATCACCGTTTTCTTCAAAGAAAGCCCGACGACGCTCTGGCGACAACCCTCTGCCGAGTGCTAGATTATCGTAAATTCCTGATCGACACATATCTAGCATGCTGCTGGAAATATCGGTCGCCGTTATCGCCACACTCGGAAGCATACCCGGGCGCTTTTGCTGAACCTCTAAGACCGTCATCGCCATCGAGTAAGGTTCTTGACCTGAAGAGCTCGCCGCAGACCAGATTTTAATCGGTCTTTTGCTTTTCGCAACTTCAGGCAATAAACGTTCAGCCAACACCGTGAAAGGGTATGAATCTCGAAACCACAAGGTTTCGTTCGTGGTCATTGCATCGACCGCAGCGACTCGCAATTCACGATTTCTGCCCGTCACAACATCGCGCAACAGATCAGACAATGAGCTGAGCTTAAACTTATTGACCAGTGGACTAAGACGACTTCTCACTAGGTATTGTTTACTGTCGCCCAGCACGATACCGCACTGAGACTCTAAAAACCGACAAAAATCGCGATACTCTTGATCGCTGATAGTAATAGCAGTCATGTAGTTCTCTTTATTCTACTAGCGCAGCTTTCACCGCGTTGCCAAGCTCATCGGGATTGAATTTAGCGATGAAAGAGTTGGCACCGACCCTTTCAACCATTGCTTGGTTAAATACCCCACTCAGTGACGAATGGAGAATAACATATAAATTTTTTAATTCATTATGACGTCGAATCTCTGCAGTTAAGGTATAGCCGTCCATCTCAGGCATTTCAATATCCGAAATCACTAAACAGATTTGCTCATAGATACTGCCCTCTTCAGCCATACTTAATAGTTTTTCATAAGCATCTTTGCCGTCTTTGGTGAGAATACACTCAAAACCAATTGACTCAATCGCTCTTTGCACCTGTTTGCGTGCCACACTTGAGTCATCAGCAATAAGAATTCGGCGTACAATCGGTTTTTCTTGCTCAGCATGAGCAATATCTTCCCCAATCGATGCATTCATAATTTCGTTGACCGGGGCGATTTCAGCGAGGATTTTTTCTACATCAAGAATTTCAACCAACTCATTATCGATATTGGTGACGGCTGTGAGGTAATTGCCTTTACCTGCCGCTTCAGGTGGTGGCAATATCGCTTCCCAACGCATATTGATGATTCGCTCAACGGAGCTAACTAAAAAAGCTTGAATCGAACGGTTAAACTCGGCGATAACTACAAAGCTTTTATCAATATCAACCGTTGGACGGCCCCCAACGGCTAAGCTAAGATCGATCACAGAGACCGTTTGGCCACGGATATGAGCAACACCTTTAACTAAGCGATGTAAGTTTGGCATGGCAGTGAGCTTCGGGCATTGCAGAACCTCTTTAACCTTAAATACGTTAATACCATAACGTTGACGCCCGTTAAGACGGAAAGTCAATAATTCTAGTCGGTTTTGACCAACAAGTTGCGTACGCTGATTCACAGAATCAAGAATACCCGTCATAAGCTCATCTCCATCTCAAACTTTTATAGGAAAAAAGTGGTAGTCTAAATCAGGCTATGAAGAAATCAGAGAAACGAACTATGAATTCGAAGACCCGTTTATTTTCCCATTCCCCAACTAAGTGTAGAGGGTTCTACCACTTTTTTTATAACTCTATCGGCTTTTTATTATTTTTCTTTAGTCTCTCGGTTTTTTCTGCAACGCCAGAGCAAATCGAACAGATTCAGCGAGCAGCCGAAAGTCATGTCATCAACACCGTCGATAAGCCGATAGGCGGTGAATTGGTCGTCAATGCGGCCAACATTGATCCTCGGATCTTTGCTACCGATTGTCCTAATGAGCTACAGACATCGTCCTCATCTTATAGCGGCTCTGCTAGTAATATCACTGTATTGGTTGAATGCCCAGCAGATAACTGGCGAATTTATGTTCCCGTGAGGCTGACGATGACCGTTCCTATGGTGACGGCTCTTAATGCTTTATCCAGAGGACAAACGATTACGCAAAATGATATTACTCTTAGTATGGTAGATCTGCTTCGCTTTCGACGGCAAGGATTTTCCTCACAAGATATGGTAATTGGAGCAAAAACGAAAAGAAACTTACAATTGGGTGACGTGATCAATCGTAATGATATTTGTGTCGTTTGTCGAAATGAAAGCGTGTTGATCAGAGCCGTTAGTAACGGGATGAATATCACAACTAGAGGCACCGCTCTCTCTGATGGTAACCTAGGAGAGCAGATAAAAGTGAAAAATGATCGTTCAAACCGTATAATAGATGCACAAGTGAGCGGAATGGGGGAAGTTACCGTACAATTTTAATCCCTTTACGATCATTTTTTTATCGATGAGTAAACAAAGCACTAAAGTTTTCTCTCTCTCCGTCGATATGACGGTACCTATAGATCAATTTTAAAGGCTCGTTTATGGCAGGTATTGATAACATACGCTCAGGTCAATCGTTGGTTACAACGAATCGTTCACCTGCTCGTTCAGACACAAATACAGCAGCATCATCAACATCGAGTGCCGCTCGCTCACAATCATCTCAACAAGATGCGGTATCACTCAGTACCCAAGGCAAAGCCATTGGTGAAATGCACAGTGAGATGGCCGCAACACCCAGCTTTGATACGGCAAAAGTAGCGGCAATAAAAGAAGCCATAGCGAATGGTTCCTATGTCGTTGATGCTGAAAAGCTCGCAGATAATATGATTAAGTTTGAGAAAGAGTTGGGTGGTTTTTAACCATCAACCGACTTTCCAATCAAACCCGTTCGTTAAGGTGGTTGATTTATGGCAGCATTAAACGATTTAGTTGCATTCCAATTGAAAAATGCCCAAGAGCTTTCAGTGGTATTGGAACAAGAAAAAATAGCCATTACCAGCCGTGTTTCTACTGATATAGAATCAACAGCGAAACAAAAGATAGCCTTAATCAATCGATTACAGCAAACCGATCAACGTATCGCGAGTCATCCCCATCTTAATCAGCTCACGGAAGATGAATATTTACATAGTACAATGACTCAAATTCGTTCGATTATTCACGATTGTCAGCAAGCCAACCTAGTGAATGGTGAAGCACTGGCAAGAGCACAAGTCAGTTTTAATAAGCTGAATAATTTGATGCAGCAAAGTCACGGCAAAATTGGCATGACTTATAATGCGACAGGTCAAACTCATACCGTTTCTACCTTAGGCACCAACCTTAAAGCTTGATGATCCCCGTGCCGTTTTTACCTACCATTTTTTACTCGCCACTATTCTAAAGTCACTGATAGCTTGCCAACTCAAACCCGCAGCATAAAAAAAGCGGCCACAGCATTTGCAGCCACTTTCGTATATTCTGGAGAAAGAAAAGAGTTAAAATAAGGTTTGCTGACGTTTTTCTGGGACCTGCTGAACTTCGCCATAACTGCGTAATCGATCCATTTTACGGATATCTAACCGCAGTTCAGTTACATAGCTATCGCCAACTTTATAACTGCGAACCACTTCTGCACCTCGAATCACACCATCCACCGCACCTGAGGTCAGTTCAGTACCTAAACGTTGATCATGTAAATCGGCTCGGCCACTAACTCGCATACCATAAACTTGTTCTGCTAATTCACGGTAAGCATCTATTTTAGAAGCACGCATTGCTCGCACTTGCTTTTCCTCATCATCACGGCCTCGTTGTTCACTGATGCTGGCATAACCGACTGCCGTCAACCAATCATCTTCACGCATCGCCTGCAATGGCTGGCAACCGCTGAGCAATATGACGATGGTCAGAAAAAAAAGTAATGGTGATCTCATCATATTCTCCTAAGGGCGCAAGATAACACTGTATGGACGAGTCATTGTCGGATCAGAACGAATAAGTACACCGTCTTGCGTACGAATGGTATTCAAAGTATCTAAGTCACGTCCAATGCGATCAGCCGGCAAGAAACCTTGGGCAGTCGCAACCACGATTCTCGATTGCATACCAACCACTCGAGCATTAACCAATACCCCCCCTTCTTGACGGAGCATAGTACCCGTTAATACGTATTGAATTTCTTGCTCTTGAGCCAAATCTTTCCAGTCTCGACTAAAAGCAAAGTCACCTTGACGAGTGACTTGAATTGTCCCTGTGGTTTTAAAATCTACTACTTTAAAGCCGCGACGCTGGAACTGATGAATTAATCCTTCAGATACAGAGTTACCTAACCAATTGGTGGTATCCATATCTTGTAGATCCACAAACGAAGTCACCGCGATCGGGGTACGAGCCGTCACACTGGTATTGGACTGAACGAGATCTTCTGTCAAACTATCAATAAAGAAATCCAACGTATGGCGCGGACTTTCAATCAACATAAATTGTGAGCCAGAATACGGCTCTTTACCATTATAAATTGGCGCATAAGCACACGCCGTCAAAAAGACTACCGGTACTAAACCAAGCCATTTTTTCATTTTCTTCATCTCCAGATATACTAAGGCTATCGTCCCGTTCACCCGTTTTGACAAAACTGGAACGCTCTTTGCTTTTCTCAATCTGTCTTGGATTCAGAATTGCGCACCTACATCAGCTAACACTTACTAAGCAAGATTTATACCCAACTGGTAACTAATAATGAAAAAAAATGTTTCTTTTTTAATCTCAATGCTTTTCATGGCTTTTTTTGCCACCAAAAGTCATGCCGCTTGGTACGAAGTGACTGGCACCGCAACGATCGTTTCCTCTGAAGAGGTCGCTAGATTGCATGCTCTGGAAGATGCGCTGTATAAGGCGGTGAATTTTGCCGGGGCAGATATTGGTAGTATTAGTCATTTAATGCCTTTACTCGAAACCGATAGAAAGGAATATTTGTTTAATAACCATGAAGTTCGTTATATCTCCGTTGAAAATCGTAAGGTTCGCGGCAATGTCATGAAGGTTACGGCTCGTATCGACATTTATCCATCGGCAAGGGCTTGCCACAAAGAACAATACAAAAAGACCTTTTTAGTCGGCAATATTGATCTTGCTTCGCCACAACAAGCGGTGATGGGACAAATTTACACCATCGGTGATGATTTTGCTGATGTCCTCGATAGACAAATCGCTCAGCAATCTCATAGCTTTGTCTCTGTTGGAACCACTGATTACGATATCAATCATCGCAACCCGACTCGCATACAAATGATCGCACAAGATACCGGGGCTCACTATATTATCGGTGGGGTAATTAATGATTTAACAGCAACGATTGAACAGAAGGTTTTGCGAGATGATGCTATTAATCGTCAGTTTGCTCTCGAAATGCAAGTCTTTGATGGCAAAACCGGCAGTGAAATCTTGAGAAGAAATTATCGAGAAGTTGCGAGCTGGCCGTTTGCAAAAACTAGCCAAGTCGATACTCGTAGCGCCCGTTTTTGGGCATCTACCTATGGTCAAATGTTGTTACGGGTGAGCCGGAACATTATGCTGGATCTCGAATCTGAAATCTCTTGTAAAATCACCTTACCAGAAGTCGTCGCCAAATTTGGGCAAACCGTCAGTATCGATCTAGGTCGTATTCATGGCGTGAAAGAAGGGGATAAATTACAACTTTGGCATACAGGATCGTTTATCGATCAGAACGGTTTGCCTCGTAATAAGGTGTCACAAAGTGATATCACCTTAACCGTCTCGCGCGTCTATGAAAAAAATGCAGAGTTGACGGTTGATCAGCCTGAACTGGCGTCAAGCATTCAGATTGGTGATGTTATGCATAAACAAGTGTCATTTTTAGAATAATCTCGTGACTAACTGGTCATTCAATCAGCGAATACCATCAAAAAAATGCACAATTTGGCGTATTGATGAGATACAATTAATGCGCCAAATTAATCAAAGCTCCCGTAGCTCAGTAGGATAGAGCGGTCCCCTCCTAAGGGACAGGCCACTGGTTCGACTCCAGTCGGGAGCGCCAAGATTGTTCGTTGTCCCCTGCCATTTTTTCGCACAATGTTGACCTGACGTTGATGAAGCTTTTTTTTATTCCTCTAGACTAAATTGACTGTCTCTATTATTTTTGGCCTACTCTTATTATTAACAAAGAACTCTATAGCGTAATCGGCATGACAAAAAGTAATCTCCAAACGAATACTGGCCATCGCTTTATCTCAAAAGCGAAAACGGCTTATAAAGTTCACATCCACACTCCCGATGATACCGTGTTACACCGATCAGTCGGTTATATCCGTTTAGGGGAAGAAAAAGGCTTAAAAAAAGCCATTAAACTGCGTAATGAGCTAGGGCGTGAAATGTGGGGCAAACACTGGCGACGAATTCTCAAAGATCCGTACCTCATGACTCGATTGCCACATAGCCTGGAACCGAAAATTATTTATAAGCCAAGACCCACTAAAGAAAATCCAAACTATCGTGACGCTTGCTATATCGCCGCCTGGCGTGATTACAATGAGCAAGGTGAATGTACCTTTAGAAGTGTCGTTTGTTCAATCAGTAAACACGGTAAACTTGCCGCTTATACGAAGACCAAAAAAGCCTTATTGGATGCTTATAAAGATTGCCTTGATATTTTGATCTTTATGGGCCGCTTAAACAGTATCGACTTAAAATAAGAAAGCTCACCGAAGTGAGCTTTCTTGCTGTATTAATCAACTACATCATTATTGTTTAACTTGATAATCAAACTCTGGAATAGTGATGTCAACCCGACGGTTAAGCTCACGTCCTTCCGCTGTACTATTAGAAGCGATAGGATTCGTCTCCCCTTCTCCTCGCCAAGTCAAGCGAGATGGCTGGATACCCTGCTCAACTAACGCATCCGCAACGGCTTTCGCTCGTTTTTCTGATAACGTTTGGTTGTATGCTGCAGGACCAGTAGCGTCAGTGTGCCCAGTAATTACTACCTTAGCTTGCGGGTATTGATTTAAAAAACGAACCAGCTTAGTCAGTTGCTGTTTACTTTCTTGATTTAAACTAACACTATCAAAAGCAAAACTGCTGCTATCAAGTCGTTGGAAGTCATAGGTTTTATTGACGAACACAGGTCCAGTTTCTACGATTTCTTCAACAACAATCACCTCTTCAATCACCGTGACGGGGCGACTTTCAACCACTTGAGTCGGTTGGGCTGCGGCACCAAAACGGTAACTCACACCAAGTGACACGGTGTTAGCTTCTGCTCTGGTTTGATCGTTATTGATATCCGTTAAAACTTGATATTCCGTGCGTAAGGAAACATTTGGGCTGACATTAAATTCTAGACCAGCAGCAGCAAGAAACGAGTAGTCACTTTCATCACCATAATCGACATAAGCACCACCGAGCTTAGCATAAGCACCGACACTTGGTGATAAAGAAAGAGTAAACTTAGGCGCCAAAGTAATCGCTTTCACTCTATCATCGGCCAATCCGATACCAGTAAATTTGCCAAGCATGTCATAACCCGCTTCCACGGCTAACCATTCATTTAGGTTGTAACCAAGAAAAGCCCCCATACTCGTATCTCTGTCTTCACAAACCTCACCAGCTCGACAGGAATCATTCAACCATGTTTGTCCTAATTTGCCGCCTAAATATACGTCTGCCATTGCAGAAGAAGACGCCGCCATTAAAGACGCTGATATCATCGCCACTAACTTTTTCATAATCCTTTCCTTTTGACTAATTATTATCATTAGCATGACCAAACCGGATTGTAGCTAACCAATAACAAAACGCTAAGGCCTCCGTTACCAAACGGACCACTGCTGTATCTATTACTCATCGAGAGGTGCCGTTGAGTAACCCACGGTTTAATATCTATTAACCAAGGTCATTTATCAACCGCCAGATTCATAATACCTGAAGAATGTTAAACCAATGTCATGTGAATTAAAAATAAGCAACAACACACAAAAAAAATAGAGATTAACCAAATTAAAAGGGGTTAATAATCGTTAATGCGCTGATAACAAACTTGCTCCATAAAAAAACCGCAGCTTCAATCGGCCGCGGTTTCAACACTATGGATTATTCTCAATCGTGTTATGCGTTTGCTTCACGCTCTGCAATAAAATCTAATGCCATTTGAATACGTTGTACTACACGCGCTTTACCAATCAAATGCATAACCGCATCAACAGAAGGTGATTGCCCACCACCGGTGACCGCGACTCGTAGTGGCATACCAATTTTCCCCATACCAATAGCCAGCTCTTCACACACTTGAGCAATCACTTGATGCAACGCGTCAACACTCCACTCTGGTAATTCGTTAATCTTGGTTAATGCCAATGCCAGTGGCTCTTTGGCAACACCGCGTAAATGTTTTTTCGCGGCATCGGCATCAAACTCAGTGAAATCTTGGTAGAAATAACGCGATTGTTCTGCCAGCTCAACCAAGGTATGGCAGCGCTCTCCAACTAATTTAACCACTTCAGATAGGGCTGGACCTTGCTGCTTATCAATACCTTGCTGAGTAAAATGCCACTCTAAATGTTTAGCGACGTATTCAGGATCTGAGGTTTTAATATAGTGATTATTCAACCATAACAACTTGTCGGTATTAAAAGCCGAAGCCGATTTAGAAATGGCATTAAGACTAAACAGATCGATCATCTCTTGACGAGAAAAAATCTCTTGGTCGCCATGTCCCCATCCTAAACGCACTAAATAGTTGATCAGTGCTTCTGGCAAATAACCTTCATCACGATATTGCATCACCGACACCGCACCATGGCGTTTGGATAATTTGGCTCCATCATCGCCCAAAATCATCGCACAGTGAGCAAATGTTGGAATCGTCGCTCCCATCGCCTGATAAATATTAATCTGACGAGGCGTGTTGTTGATATGGTCTTCACCGCGAATCACATGGGTAATCCCCATATCGACGTCATCTACCACGACACAGAAATTATACGTCGGCGAACCATCGGTACGACGAATAATTAAATCATCCAGTTGATCGTTACGAATTTCAATTCGGCCACGGATTTTATCATCAAAAATCACGCTGCCTTCTTTGGGATTTCGGAAACGAATCACGCATGGATCGCCCTCTTTTGCAGCTTCATTCACCGCTTTGATTTTAGGATGATTGGCATCATAACGAGGCATCTCTTTGTTCGATTCTTGCTCGGCACGAATCTCATCAAGCAGCTCTTTGGAGGCGTAACACTTATAAGCTTTATTCTCAGCCAATAGCTGTTCAACCACTTGGTTGTAACGGTCAAAACGCTTCGTTTGATAGTAAGGGCCCTCATCCCACTCAAGGCCCAGCCACGTCATCCCCTCAAGAATCGCATCGACTGCCGCTTGAGTTGAACGCTCGAGATCGGTATCTTCAATACGTAGAACAAATTCACCACCTTGACTCTTCGCATAGAGCCAAGAATATAGAGCGGTACGAGCGCCCCCTACGTGTAGATAGCCTGTTGGGCTTGGAGCAAAACGAGTTTTAACCGTCATTATTGATTACCTTTTTCATAAACTTCAGCCAAAGCTTGGCATGAGCGAAATTTTGCGCGCCATTCTATCACTCCCACTGCACAGACCCAAGAAACTTCAAAAAAGTCATGATCATTCGCTTGACCTTACCTTAAGGTTAAGGTTTATCCTACTTCCAATCAGTCAGGAGAGATAACAATGCATCATTACGCTTTATCTTTATCAGGGTTAAACTGTATGGGCTGCGCGCGCAAGCTAGAGCGCCAATTACACAGTGAGTTTACCCTGCACATCCATTCGTTGTCGCCCACATTCATTGAACTCGATGTAGACACCTCGCTTGATAATCTGCTGCGCTGTATCGAGTCTTTAGGTTATCAAGCGACATTAAGTCAGTCGCTAACAAAAGAGGAAGCCTCGATTACGACGCCAACAACCGTTGGTGACAGCGCAAAAGAACCTATCCCCCTCGAACCGACATCAGCGACAATTAGCACCTATTTATTGATTGAAGGAATGACTTGTGCCAGTTGTGTGGCTTCGGTAGAGAAGGCCCTCACTGCACTTCCCGGTGTTAATAAAGTACAAGTCAATTTAGCCGAGCAAAGTGCATTAGTACTCAGTCAGCAACCACTCACTGAGCAGTTATTAATCGCAGTAAAACAAGCAGGTTATCAAGCTCAATCGGTCGATGATCCTCTTGAACAGCAAGCTAAACAGCAACAACAATTGACGATGATGCAACGATTACACCAACGCAACGCGATGATAGGCCTTGTACTTGGTGGCCCGATGATGCTGTGGGGGATGGCTGGCGGTAGCATGATGATCGATAATCGCTATGATCAACTAGGTTGGGGACTGATTGGCGTGGCATGCTTAGCAATGCTCGCCACTGCAGGACGTGTGTTTTTTGTCAATGCTTGGCAAGCACTACTCCACCGTCGAGCCACGATGGATAGCTTAGTTGCTTTAGGAACGGGAGCAGCATGGTTTTATTCGATGCTAGTGGTTGTCTTTCCTGAATGGTTTCCCGCCGCAGCGCGGCATGTCTATTTTGAAGCTTCAGCGATGATCATTGGTCTTATCTCTCTGGGTCATTATATTGAAACGAAAGCCAAATCAAGAACCACCCAATCGCTGCAAGCCTTAATCAATCTACAGCCACAACAAGCCATCTTGGTGACGGATAAAGGTGAACAAGTCATGGCTATTGCTCACATACAGCAGGGTATGACGCTGCGTATTAAACCCGGAGCAAAAGTCCCAGTCGATGGTGTAGTGATCGACGGCGATTCTTATATTGATGAAGCCATGCTGACTGGTGAGCCGATTCCCGCCCATAAAATACCGGGCAATACCGTTTCCGCAGGTACCATCAATCAAGATGGCAGTTTATTAATTGAAGCCACAGGGATCGGTTCACAAACCATGTTAGCTCGTATTATTCAAATGGTACGTCAAGCACAAAGCAGCAAGCCAGCCATTGCCAAACTGGCCGACCAAATTTCGGCCGTATTTGTCCCTATCGTGGTGGTGATAGCCTGTATTGCTGCGGCAATCTGGTTTTGGTTTGGTCCAGATCCTAAAGCCAGTTATATGCTCGTGGTCGCAACCACCGTGTTGATCATCGCTTGCCCCTGTGCCCTCGGTTTGGCGACCCCACTTTCCGTTACGGTTGGTATCGGTAAAGCAGCAGAAATGGGCATACTGATTCGTGATGCCAACGTTTTACAATTAGCCAGTAACATCGATACTGTGGTTTTTGATAAAACGGGCACGTTAACGCAAGGCAAACCTAGCGTTCAACACGTCGTTAGCTTTGAAGATGACGAATCGGCATTGCTCAGTTTAGCCTTTGGCTTAGAGCAGTATTCAGAGCACCCACTGGCTAAAGCCATTTGCGAATACGCACGGCAGTACAATGGAACGGCCGCAAATATTGCACAGTTTGAGAATCAGCGTGGTAAAGGCGTTCAAGCGTCTTATCAAGGTGATAAGGTACATTTAGGCTCATTAAGCTACATGCAAGAGCTCGCTATCGATCTCAGTGTTGCGCAAAGTACCATTCAATATTTTGCGGTTCAGGCATGGACTCCCGTCGCTATCGCTCGACATCACCAGTTGATTGGGATGATAGCCATTGCTGACCCTATCAAAGCCAGCGCAGCCAAAGCCGTTAAAGCTCTACAACAAATGGGGATTCATACCGTAATGCTGACTGGCGATCAGTACAGTGTTGCCGAGTCAATCGCCAAGCAACTAGGTATCGATCAAGTCATTGCCCAAGTCCTACCTGAACAAAAGGCGCAGCATATTGAGCAGTTACAGCATCAAGGCCGGCACGTAGCGATGGTTGGAGATGGCATCAATGATGCACCTGCTCTGGCACAGGCAAATATTGGTATCGCAATGGGTAGCGGCAGTGATGTGGCGATAGAAAGCGCACAAATGACATTACTGAACTCTTCACCGTTAGCCGTCGTCAATGCCATCGACCTGTCTAAAGCGACCTTAAAGAATATGCAACAAAATCTATTTGGTGCTTTCATTTATAATACGCTCGGTATCCCAATTGCGGCTGGAATACTCTATCCGGCATTTGGTTTTTTACTCAGTCCGGTCGTGGCTGGTGCCGCAATGGCTTTATCTTCAATTACTGTCGTAACCAATGCTAACCGCCTTCGTTTTAGCAAAGTACGCTATCATGATTGATGGCTAAACACTCAGAATATAAAAAAGCCTCTCAATAGAGAGGCTTGAGCGTATATCATTCGTTTATGACAGTAACCCGACTGAATCGCATTCCGCTTGCCGACGTCGAACGAAGCGCGACTTCACCACTCACTTGAGGAGGATTGCTAGCATCAAAATCAGACCATTGCTGTCCATCCAATGAATATTGCAGGCTCACACCTGGAAATTGAACATTCATGGCTAAATAGC
The DNA here is from genome assembly GCF_013048705.1 of Vibrio sp. A11. Classification (NCBI taxonomy): domain Bacteria; kingdom Pseudomonadati; phylum Pseudomonadota; class Gammaproteobacteria; order Vibrionales; family Vibrionaceae; genus Vibrio; species Vibrio sp. A11. The sequence goes on from NZ_VHSI01000010.1 coordinate 39,294, forward strand.
CATTATCGATACGTGCTCCCGGTATTGGTAGACGGTAATCGATACCCGCTTTTTCAAGCTTCGCCAATTCACGCTGACCCAGCACATTGGCAAAGCGGTTGTAATCTTGGTTAAGCGCTGCTTGGTTAACAAGTTGGCTGTCTTGTGAATACTCAACCCCTACTTTGTAGTCATTTTCCCACTCAGCTCGGTGCCACGCACGTTCAGCCGCGGCTAATACGCGAGGGAATACCATATACTCATATTGCTCATCATTGCGCACCGTCTCAGACCAAAGCTGTGCCGATAGACCATAGAAAGGTTTGCCTTGTACTTCACCTTTGCCCGTAAAACCATTCCCGTCGCGATCGAGTGAAGTTTCCGCATTTTGTGGCATGTTCTCAGGTGCGAAACTGAACATTTTACGCGTATCGGTAGCACGTGTAGCCCAATAGTAGCCGCGCTCTTTTGGATCGGCTTCATACGGCATATCCATATAAACGTAATCTGGGTTAGAAACAATCACGTCATAGCCTTGTTTGGCCCATTCGTAAACCGATGCGCTGCCGCCCCAATATAGAGTGTCCCAGAAGTTAACACGTTTATTCGTGGTGGCGAAAGCTTCTGGACCTTCACTGTACTTCAGACCATCTTGCCACGCTTGGAAGCTTGGGATGCCTTTCTCAGCGACAATTTTAGAGACTTGCTCTGCAAAGAAACTTGGCAGGTGACCAAAATCACTCACGGTACCGTCTGCAATCAGTATCTGACATTGTGGCGACTGTGCGAATGGCTTATCTTGCTTAGCGAGATCTATCGTGCCTTTCCAGTCAACTTTATCTTGAGCGTTTACGTCTTGAAAGCCTGCGCCAAGCTTGATGTTTTTCGCTTCGTCGCCACCAAAGTGCCATGTGGTTAGCGGTGCACCTGCTTCGATGTGCATGGCGGCCACTTCAGAAATCACTTTATCGACAAAGCGCGTTGATGATTCCATACAAGGGTTAATGAAGCTTTGTTTATCATAGAACTGAACCGTGGTCACATTTGAAGTATCTTGCGGATCCATCAAACGGTATTCATTCGCTTGTATTTGCTTACCTTGTGCCATTAGTCGCTCGTAACGTGCTTCCATTGAAACCACCGCTGCGCGAGCGTGCGCTGGCATATCAATTTCAGGAATGACTTCAATATGGCGTGCTTTGGCGTACTTAACAATATCGATATAATCGGCTTTACTGAAATAACCAGAGCCAAAGTTATCCGATGTCGGTCCAGAGCCTAGCTGAGGCAACAAGCAATGCTTCTCTTCCAGATCAAAACAACGCTTAGCGCCTACCTCGGTCAATTCTGGCAAACCGGGGATTTCTAGACGCCACCCTTCATCATCGGTTAAATGAAGATGAAGTTTATTCATCTTGTACGCCGCCATTTGGTCTAGCGTAGCTAAAATGGCTTGTTTGGAATGAAAATTACGCGCGACATCAACCATTACGCCGCGATACTCAAAACGAGGAGCATCTTGAATAAACAGCTGTGGTAAAGCATCAGGCTGTTGGCTGTCGATAAGACCAAAGATAGATTGTACTGCGTAAAAAGCACCCGCCTGGTCAAACGCTTTAATCACAATACCGTCGCCTTTGATGGTCAACTCATAAGCCCCTGATTTTGCTAATTCACCAGTGAAACCTGTAGGAACAACCGTAACGCTGACAGGAAGCTCACCACGAACATTTATCCCGATCACGGCTGCGCGATGTTGAATTGCGCTGTATTGGGTGGCATTGAATGCTTCTTTAGGCAACGCGATACCTGCCGCAATATCCACCACGCCTTGACCCGCTTCAACGAGCATTGGGGTTGGGAGTAACGTAGTGGAAACCTCTTGTTTTGCTAGGTCGGCATTCTGCTCAAAACGCGATATCGCGTTGGCAAAAACGTTATTGTCTTCTGGAGTCCGTTTTAAATTATTACCGTCAATACCGCTCACAAACGAAGCAATATCTTCGGTATTCAGCGATGCAATAAGCCTAGGCTCTGCATTAGGAGCGACCACAAAAGCACCTGGCATAAAATCAGTGTCAAACAGCGTCCAATATTCACCGATGAGTGGTAAAACGACCTCTTCACCCGCCGCAAAACCGGCAAATTTCTCTGTTGGCTCTAGTTTATGTAAATCACCCGTCACGCGAGAAATTTTAAACTGGTCATTCTCCACATCCAAAATCAAGCGAATACTGTGAAAGTAGATAGCCCAGTCTTTCGACTTTATCGCCTCACCTTGATTAAGAAGCGTCATATTAACCTTATTACATGAAGCCCATTCTGCACCGAGAGCTTCACAAGCCAAGCCGTCATTAGCGCCGTGGTTTGTGACGACGTGATATTGAATACCCAAATTGCCCGCCAGTGAATTGACTAGCGCTTGATTAGACGTGCCCATCATTGAACATCCCGCTAATACTGCGGTGACTGAAATGGCGATTACACTCTTGTTCAACATAGAATTACCTTCTTTCGGTTGGAAATACAGGAAGGAGTAAACTCTTTTTCCTCCCTTGATGACGGCATTATCCGATGATTGCCATGATTCATCTTCCAACCATAACGCGAGTTATTTTGCGGCGTAAAATTAATCATACTAAGCAGTGATCACGTTCAAATTTTAGGTTTTATGAAAATAAAAAATCATTATTTATCAATAGGTTAAAGTTAACGTCAAAATCGACACTTCTATTTTGACGAGATTACTGCGATCTCAATCACATCAATGTCATAATCCTATCTACTTATTGAGATAATGATCACTTTTCGTAGCAGCAATCGCTGATCGTCAACTTAAAAATAAAAGTAAATTTGTGATTAAGATCTTAAGTTTATAGTCATTCTGATTATGTTATTTACGCTAGAGTATCTCTTTAACTCAAGTTTAAGGTGAACGCTATTTTGTTGAATTCTCGATTACTCTCTTATTTAGCCATTTTTTTCGCCTTAGGCCTTCATGCTGAGCCACTCTACTGGCAAGCAACAAAAGGAAATTTGTCTTTTGATATCGTTGGGTCTATCCATGTGGGTAAATCATCCATGTACCCCTTGCCGAGCACTTTGTATGAACGCCTCGCAACCAGCAATGGTTTAATTATTGAAGTCGACCTAAGTGATTTGAAGGCTATTACCTATCCAATCCCTTCCGTAACCAGTCAACAAATACTGACCACACAACAATATCGTCAGTTGGATAATATGGCGCAACGACTCAAACAAAACACAGATAGATTGGCCAATCTTCCACCATGGAGTAGCGCACTACAACTGCAGTTTTTACATCTCCATCAGCTGGGTTATTCTGCAGAACAAGGGGTTGACCTACATTTTATTCGTCAAGCCAAGCAAATCGGTATAACGCTGCTTCCTTTAGAGACCGCACAATATCAAATCGATGTGTTAACGAATTTACCTAATGACGGACAAGAGCTATTGATAGCGCTACTCGATGAATGGGAAAACCAACACAGCATGACTGAATGTCTGCTCGAAAGCTGGCAAAGTGGCGATAGCGTAAAGCTAGAACAGCTTTTAAAACAGACGAAGATGTCAGCTGAGATGGAAAATTCACTGATTACCAAGCGCAATCATCAATGGGTAGATAAGCTAATTTCGCCAGACTTTCTTCCTTCATCATCTGGCCATTATCTCGTTGTCGTGGGGACACTTCATTTGGTGGGGAAAGATAATGTATTAACGTTATTGCAAGACCAAGGTTTTGATCTCATTCAACGCAATCAAAGCCAACAAGCAACTTGTTTTCCAGCTAAGCAATAACGAAAAAGCCCCAGCACAATGGCTGAGGCCTTAAATATGGTCGGTGAAGAGGGATTCGAACCCCCGACCCTCTGGTCCCAAACCAGATGCGCTACCAAGCTGCGCTATTCACCGAATTGATTTTTTACTTTAGATTAGCGAAAGAAGAAGCTCCTCTGGTCCGCTATTCCTAAACTCAGAGATGCACTACAAAGCTGTGCTAATCACTGAATTGATTTTTTACTTTAGATTAGCGAAAGAAGAAGCTCTTCTGGTCCGCTATTCCTAAACCCAGAGATGCGCGACCAAGCTGCGCTATTCACCGTTCTATGTTGGGTATGTTACCGATTCTTTTTTGTGAAGCAAGTCCTTTTCGACGCTTTTCAATTTTCCGGATGACGTTCGAACAAAACTTAAACAAAGCGAACAAAACGTGACTCAATGCACGCAAACTTAAACATAAATGCAACTAATTAACTACATTTGATCTAGATCAGCGTCAAAACTTGGGCAGGGTTTTAAGGTGTCAGGGTCTTTAAACACTTTGTGAGAAACAGAGACGTCAGACCTAAGTAACGACTGGGTAATGCTATCCGCTTAATCTACAGACGGTCAGCCTCAGGCTACTTTTAGCCAGTTTAGTGGTTTACAAAGTGATCAAGGACAAATCTCCTCACTAGATCGCTTAGCTTCGATTGTTAAATAGTCTCACGCTATGCACCGAAGTAGATAATTTGTCTACTTCGGTTTTTTTAATAACAAACTGATCAACGCTTTCTCTGCATCGGTATAATCAACTTACCAAGCCAATTGCGAATTTAAGGTGTGATGATGCCTAACGATGATTTAGAACTATTTCAGCAAATGATGGATGATGTGAAACCACTGGCTCACGATGTCGCACAACTTAACAAACCGCATACTATCACCGAAGCACAACTCGCCAAACGCCAAGCAGCCATCACGTTATCGACGCAAGAACCGGATTATCTTTCCATCGATTGCGCCGCCATGCTCAAACCTGATGACATCATTGAATATAAAAAAGCAGGTATTCAGGATGGGGTGTATAAGAAACTCCGCTTAGGTAAATACCCCTTACAAGCACGACTAGACTTACATCGAAAAACCCTCAAACAAGCTCGCGACGAAGTGATTCACTTTATCGCTCAATGCATAAAAATGGACTTGCGAACCGTGCTCATCGTCCATGGTCGAGGGGAGCGCTCTACCCCACAAGCGTTAATGAAAAGCTTTGTCGCCAGCTGGTTAACTCAAATTGATGAAGTACAATGCGCGCATAGTGCACAACGCTTTCACGGTGGAAGTGGTGCGGTTTATCTGCTGTTAAAGAAAAGTAAAAATCAGAAAAGTGAGAATCGAGAACGCCATCAAAAACGGCTTGGTTAAAGTGCAATAACTGGTAAAATGCTCCGTTCATCTACTTCATTTCATTTTTTCACCATTCCGTTGAGAAACGTCAGGAGTTTTCATGTCATCGTTAACCGAAAAACGCTTAAATAAATACATTAGTGAAACGGGCTTTTGTTCGCGCCGTGAGGCCGACAAACTGATTGAGCAAGGTCGTGTAACCATTAATGGGCAACTGCCACCAATGGGCAGCAAAGTCACTGAACACGACCAAGTATGCATTGATGGCAAACCGGTCGGCTATAAAGAAAAACCGATTTATATTGCGTTAAATAAACCGACTGGCATCACCTGTACCACCGAACGAGATGTCCCTGGTAATATTGTCGATTTTATTGGACACAATAAACGTATATTCCCCATCGGTCGCCTCGATAAACCCTCTGATGGGTTGATTTTTTTGACTAATGACGGTGATATCGTTAATAAAATTTTACGTGCCGGTAATAACCACGAAAAGGAATACGTGGTACGGGTCAATAAACCGATTAGTGCAGAATTTATTCGTCAAATGTCTGCGGGGGTCAATATTCTTGATACCGTCACCCTACCGTGTAAAGTGGTTCAAGAGACCCAGTACTCATTTAGAATTATCCTTACCCAAGGATTAAATAGACAAATTCGTCGCATGTGTGAAGCACTGGGTTATGAAGTGTTTAAACTACGTCGTGTACGTATTATGAACATCACACTAGATGGCATACCGAATGGTCAATGGCGTTATTTAACCGATGCCGAAGTCAATGAGATCCTCGCGATGTGCGAAAGCTCAGTCAGTACTGAAGAGGCATCAAAAACCGATAGTTCAGGTAAACAGATCCGCAAAGCCACCGATGCAAAATTGTTTGATAGTCGATTGGCGCAATCCAAAACCACCTCCGAAGCTCCCCACAAAACTTATCAGGGGCGTCAAGCCCATGAGTTTCGTCATGCGCCAAATTCAAAAAAAGGGCGAGAACAGCGCCAGCAGCACGGCGACGTTAAACGTAACGACAATACTGCTCGTTCTGCACGCCGTAATCCAACCCGAAAAGCCGGCACGCTGAGCTTGAAAAAATAGCAGACCTTGAAACATGATGAGGAGCCAAGGCTCCTCATCATGTTTGTATCACTTAGCGAATTAAAAAACGCCGTTATTTAGTACCAAAAATCTTATCGCCAGCATCTCCCAAACCAGGCACGATGTAGCCTTTGTCATTGAGTTTCTCATCAATGGCGGCGGTGTAAAGTTCAACATCTGGATGCACTTTTTTCAGTGCTTCAATGCCTTCTGGCGCTGCGACCAAGACTAGCACTTTTATTTGATTACATCCTTTCTCTTTTAGAAGATCAATCGTTGCAATCATCGAGCCACCAGTCGCCAACATAGGGTCAACCACCAGCGCAATACGCTCTTCAATGTTCGATGCCAGTTTATTAAAGTAAGGCACTGGCTCAAGTGTTTCTTCATCACGGTAGATGCCGACAACACTGATTCTTGCGCTAGGAATATGCTCTAGTACCCCATCCATCATACCAAGGCCCGCACGTAGAATCGGGACAACCGTGACCTTTTTGCCTTTAATTTGATCAACAGCAACAGGACCATCCCAGCCTTCAATCGTCACTTTTTCTGTCTCAAAATCTGAAGTCGCTTCATAAGTTAATAAACTGGCAACCTCAGTCGCTAGCTCACGAAAACGTTTAGTGCTGATATCACCTTCTCGCATTAAACCCAGTTTATGTTTGACTAGAGGGTGTTTCACTTCAACAACTTTCATTTTCATCTCCGGCATAATTTAAATAAACTTTTCGATTATACACGCATTTCTACCTATTTTAAGCGTTTAAATCTGGATAAAAAAACTGACGCAAACGTTTTCTTTTTTGATTTAAGCCCTGTAGAATAGCGGCGTTTTCATATCCAATTAGATCGAGGACTTCCCCCGTGAGCGGTAACAACACTTCTCTTAGCTACAAAGATGCCGGTGTAGATATTGATGCAGGCAACGCACTGGTTGAACGAATTAAAGGCGCAGTAAAGCGTACTCGTCGTCCTGAAGTTATGGGTGGCCTTGGCGGCTTTGGTGCCCTGTGTGAACTTCCAAGTAAATACAAGCATCCGGTTTTGGTTTCTGGGACCGATGGCGTAGGGACAAAACTACGCTTAGCTTTGGATATGAAAAAACACGACACCATCGGCATCGATTTAGTGGCGATGTGCGTCAATGATTTGATCGTACAAGGTGCAGAACCGCTGTTTTTCCTTGATTACTATGCGACCGGAAAACTGGACGTCGATACAGCAGCGGATGTCGTCTCTGGGATTGCCGATGGCTGTGTCCAAGCGGGATGCGCGTTAATCGGCGGAGAAACAGCAGAGATGCCGGGAATGTACGAAGGCGAAGACTATGACGTCGCTGGGTTCTGTGTCGGTGTGGTTGAGAAAGAAGCGATTATCGATGGTTCCAAAGTGGCCGTGGGTGATGCACTCATCGCTGTCGGTTCCAGTGGTCCTCACTCTAATGGCTACTCACTAATCCGTAAAATTCTTGAAGTCTCGGGCGCTGATAAGAATGAACAATTGGCTGGTAAAACCATCGGTGAACATTTACTTGAACCAACCCGAATTTATATAAAATCTGGCTTAAAGCTGATTGCTGAACATGATATTCACGCTATTTCTCATATTACTGGCGGCGGTTTCTGGGAAAACATCCCACGAGTATTACCGCAAGGAACTAAAGCGGTGATTGATGGTAGCAGTTGGCAATGGCCAGCGATTTTCACTTGGCTACAAGAGAAAGGCAATGTAGCAACGCGTGAAATGTATCGTACGTTCAACTGTGGCGTCGGCTTAGTGATTGCCCTACCTCAAGCCCAAGCTCAAGGGGCGGTTGAGCTGCTACAGCAAGCAGGTGAAACGGCATGGGTTATCGGTCAGATTGCTCAAGCACAAACCAATGAAGAGCAAGTAGAGATCAAATAATTCATGAAAAGTATTGTTGTTTTAGTTTCAGGAAATGGTTCTAATTTACAAGCGATCATCGATGCTTGTGAGACAAGTATCCATAATGGCAAAGTAACGGCTGTTTTTTCAAACAAAGCAACAGCATACGCTTTAGAGCGAGCAAAAAAAGCGGGAGCCGCAGCACATTTTGTTGATCCTAAGGCCTATGAAACTCGTGATGCATTTGACGCTGATTTAATGAAGTGGATGGATGAATATGCGCCAGATTTAGTGGTACTCGCTGGCTATATGCGTATCTTAAGTAGTGATTTTGTTCGCCATTATTTTGGTCGGATGATCAATATCCATCCCTCATTACTGCCTAAGTACCCAGGGTTAAACACTTATCAAAGAGCGATTCATGCTGGCGATGAAGAACACGGTACTAGCGTCCACTTTGTTACTGAGCAATTGGATGGCGGTCCGGTGATTTTACAAGCCAAAGTGCCTATTTTTGATAACGATACGGTAGAAAGCCTGACTGCTCGAGTACAATCTCAGGAATATCGTATCTATCCCTTAGTCGTACAGTGGTTTGTCGAAGGACGCTTAACCATGACGAATAGCAAAGCCCTTTTGGATGGTCATATTTTAGGGATTCATGGCTACGCGGATCAGTAGCTCACGCCACGACATAACCAAGGGGAGTATCAACTCCCCTTGGTATTAATGAAACTCTTTAGCCTAACGGTTCAGTCGGGGCCTGATTACCCGGCTTGGCTTGGGCAAAGGCGACCGCAGTCAATTGGTCAACATTCGTCGCCACTCGCTCACCTAAGTGGAACAAATTAAACTCGCCTGGCTTCATACGTTGCCATATTTCATTTCCTGTCAAAGGTTGAGTAGCAATCACCGAGACTACATCATTAGGCGTCGTCTCTTCTTGAAAATTCACTTCAACATCTTCATCAATCAATGCTGCATGACCAAAGGGGGCACGACGAGTGATCCAGTACAGATGGTTAGTACAATAACTCATCAGATAATCGCCATCAGACAAAAGCATATTAAATACGCCTTTATCACGCAGTTGATCGCATAATTGACTCACATACTGGAAAACCGACAGCATATTGTCGGGGATCTGCGGGTAACGCTGCTCTAACTTATCCAGTAACCAACAAAATGCCGCTTCACTATCAGTTTGACCAACCGGGCGATGACGCCCTTGCGCCAAACGCTGATAATCAACCAGTTGACCATTATGCGCAAAAGTCCAATATCGCCCCCATAATTCACGCGTGAACGGGTGGGTATTTTCTAAGTTAACCGCCCCACGATTCGCTTGACGAATATGGCTAATCACTGCACAACTTTTTATCGGATAGTTCTGCACCAACTGAGCGATTTGTGACTGACAACTGGGCGCTGGATCTTTAAACGTCCGAAAACCACGACCTTCATAAAAGGTTATCCCCCATCCATCACGATGGGGACCCGTTTTACCGCCGCGTTGCATTAAACCCGTAAAGCTAAAGCAGATATCGGTCGGAACATTGGCACTCATACCGAGTAATTCACACATGGTTTATATCACTCCTAATAAACCCTCGGCGATTAGATTCACTCTCAGCAAATCCATCGTTCGATTTATGCCATCTCTTTTTCAATCAGTTGGATAACAATGTGAATGATTTTAATGTGCACCTCTTGGATGCGATCAGCATAACCAAAATGTGGAACGCGAATTTCTACATCAGCAAGGCCAGCCATTTTTCCACCATCTTTTCCGGTGAGGGCTATCGTCTTCATCCCTTTCGCCTTCGCCGCTTCAATCGCTTTTAAAATGTTGCCTGAATTACCTGAAGTAGAAAGACCAAACAGCACGTCGCCTTTGCTTCCCACGGCTTCTACGTAGCGCGAAAAAACGTAGTCATAACCAAAATCATTACTTACACAAGAAAGATGGCTGGGATCTGAAATCGCAATTCCAGGATAACCCGGACGATTGTCACGATAACGACCCGTTAACTCTTCAGCAAAATGCATCGCATCACAATGCGAGCCGCCATTACCACAAGACAGTACTTTCCCCCCCTGTTTAAAAGAATCAGCAATCATTTTTGCTGCAGCTTCAATTTGCGCAATATTGTGATCATCGCTTAAAAAGGCATTCAATACTTCGGCGGCTTCATTAAGTTCACTGCGAATTAAATCATGATACATAATCTGGTCTCTTGGTTATTCTGCTGACAGGTAAGTTTCAATTAGGGAAACTCAGGTATGTCATTGAGTTTACCCAAACGAGATTCTCTGTCGAGAGTCTGTTCTCAACAAATTGACCGAATCCGATGATATTTTCTATGCAAAATTGACGCTTGACGCACAATTTGCAGTTTTCTTTTCACTGAGATCACTTTTTGACCGGTTTGATGTTTTACATTTCATTAATATATTGATTACAATCATACTGGTTAGACCACTTCACCCATCAGGTCTCATTGAGTCTGTAAAAGGAAATAATTATGGATATCTTGCTCTCTGCACTCGGCATATTGCTGGTATTAAGCGCTTGCTTATACCATCGTACGTCGCTATTTACTGGATTAGTCGCTTTAACCCTAACCATGTTTGGCTTAACCTTGTTTGGCCCGATTGGTTTCTTTGGCTGGGTTATCTATCTAGCGGCAGTCGCTATTTTTGCCGTTCCATCCGTTCGCCAAAGCTTAATCAGCGGGAAAGCTCTACGGGTTTTTAAAAAAGTATTACCTGCCATGTCACAAACGGAAAAAGAAGCACTCGAAGCGGGTACCGTGTGGTGGGAAGCCGAGCTGTTTAAAGGTAAACCAGACTGGCAGCAACTGAAAAATATCAAAGCTCCAACACTGAGTGCCGAAGAACAGGCTTTCCTTGATGGCCCAGTTAACGAAGTCTGCGCGATGGTGAATGACTATCAAGTCACTCACGAGTTGGCCGACTTACCCCCTGAAGTCTGGCAATATCTGAAAGATCATAAATTTTTTGCGATGATCATTAAGAAAAAATACGGCGGTTTAGAATTTTCAGCTTATGCACAATCTCTGGTACTGCAAAAATTAACCGGTGTCTCTGGAGTGCTTTCCTCCACCGTTGGTGTTCCAAACTCTTTAGGCCCAGGTGAGCTGTTGCAACATTATGGTACTCAAGAGCAGAAAGACTACTATTTACCTCGCCTCGCGGAAGGTAAAGAGATCCCCTGTTTTGCACTCACTAGCCCAGAAGCGGGATCGGATGCTGGATCTATTCCTGATTTTGGCGTGGTCTGCAAAGGCGAATGGGAAGGGAAAGAAGTGCTTGGTATGCGTCTCACCTGGAACAAGCGTTATATCACTTTAGCCCCCGTCGCTACCGTACTTGGCTTAGCTTTTAAACTGCGAGATCCTGATGGTCTACTAGGGGATACGCCTGAGCTGGGCATCACCTGTGCTTTGATACCCACTCACTTAAAAGGGGTTGAGATTGGTAATCGTCATTTCCCGCTCAATGTGCCTTTCCAAAATGGTCCAACCCGAGCGACCGATCTTTTTGTTCCCCTTGATTTCATCATTGGTGGGCCAAAAATGGCTGGGCAAGGCTGGCGTATGCTCGTTGAGTGTTTATCGGTTGGTCGTGGTATTACTCTTCCCTCCAACTCAACGGGAGGCCTAAAAACCGCCGCCCTAGCAACCGGAGCTTATGCGCGTATTCGCCGTCAGTTCAAGCAACCGATTGGTCAAATGGAAGGTATTGAAGAACCACTCGCGCGTTTAGGGGGCAACGCTTATGTGATGGATGCAGCGAGTAATTTAACCGTAGCAGGCATCGATTTAGGCGAAAAACCGTCCGTTATTTCAGCGATAGTGAAGTACCACTGTACTCATCGTGGTCAACGTTCAATTATTGATGCGATGGACATCGTCGGCGGAAAAGGGATCTGCTTAGGCCCAGCCAACTTTTTAGCGCGTGGTTACCAAGGTTCACCGATTGCCATTACCGTTGAAGGGGCGAATATTTTAACTCGTTCCATGATCATCTTTGGTCAGGGAGCCATTCGCTGCCATCCTTATGTACTAAAAGAGATGGAAGCCGCTTACTCAGACCGTTCAGACGCTGTAGAGCAGTTTGACCAAGCTCTCGCTGGCCATGTTTCCTTTACTTTAAGTAACCTGGTGCGCAGTATTTGGTTTGGGATTACCGATGGCTATGGCTCGGCAGCGCCAAGCAAAGGCCCCACCAAGCGTTATTACCAAAAACTTAATCGTTACAGTGCCAACTTAGCATTACTGGCCGACATTTCGATGGCGGTATTGGGTGGTTCACTCAAACGTAGAGAGCGCTTATCCGCCCGCCTTGGAGACATATTAAGTCAATTGTACTTAAGCTCTGCGACTCTAAAACGCTTTGAAAATGATGGACGACCAAGTGAAGATTTACCATTCGTTCATTGGGGACTTCAAGATAGTTTGAAGCAAACTGAATTAGCGATTGATGAGTTCTTAGCTAACTTCCCTAATCCTGTTATTGGTAAGTTGCTTCGCGTTCTGATTATGCCTATTGGACGAGTTCGCAAAGCGCCCAATGACCATTTGGATAGTCAGGTTGCTCAGATCTTACAAACCCCTAGTGCTGCACGTTCACGCTTAGGACGTAATCAATACTTACTGCCAACCGAACACAACCCAGCAGGTAAGATAGAACAAGCGTTGAGTATTATTCTCCAAGCTGAGCCAATCTTTACTAAGATGTGTGACGCGCTCAATCAGCGTCGCCCTTTTACTCAGTTGGATCAGCTAGCGAAAATCGGATTAGAGAAGCAGTTGCTTACTCAGTGGGAAGCAGATCTATTGATTGAAGCTGAGGCCCATCGCCTATACACGATTAACGTTGATGATTTTGACCCGCAGGAACTTGCAGCAAAAAAGTCTCACCCCAAACTCGAAGAAGTCGCGTAACTTCAAACGAGAAAAAGGGGACCACTCAATCAGAAAAAACGAGCGTTTAGCGTTTGCTCAATAAACAAAAAAGGAGGCTTGCCTCCTTTTTTGTTGCGGTTATTTTCTTTTCTTCACTATTATGGTTTACGGTTTTTTCGGAATATTTAGATTCATCTCTTGTATAGCTACCGCTTTCGCTTTCAGCTTACGACGAATAAACCACCCTGCAAGCGCAACAATAATAACGAAAAGATTACCCAAAATAATGTACATCATCGTACGGCGGCGAGCTTGCTCTCGCATATGTTGAATGAGCTTTTCTTGCTCTAAACGACGAAGATTTTCTAACTCAGCTTCTTGCATACGCCGAGTCGTCGCTAAATCAATTTCACTGACCACCCCATAGGTTTGCTCTCGAATGGGGAAGATGAGTGGTCTTTGGGTTGCTAAATCCGTCGCATAAACTTGCCCATTCCACGCAAAATTACCAAATTGCTTCTCATTAGGAACCATTAGAACAACGCCTAAACCAGAGGGGTCGGCTTGCCCTTGGGCAAGAAATGGCGGTTGTCCTAACTCTCGATGCTCGATATGCGCAACCATAGAACCAGGCTCTATCATGCCTCGTTCACCATTAAAACTAATTTGATGAGCAACACCTTGAGTTCGTGACTGAATAAAGGTGGCCACAACTGGAGCGGGATAAACCAAAATTACCTGTTCTTGAGCACGTAAAAAGACACCATTGCCCGAAGTGATGCGCACACGGTACTTACCCGGTTCAGGAGTTATCGGTAAAGCGACGGTAAAAACACCATCACCCGGCTTTTCATCTAATCCTCGACCATCATCGGTAAATTGCCCAATTACTTCGGGAATTGGACGCATTTCTTGAGGTAACTGTTGTTCATCGTCGACATAACGAGTAAAGGTCACGGTAAGCTTAACCCGATCAAGGAAATCTCTTAATAACAGCGGCTCGCCGTCCGAGGTTAAACGCGCGGTAAATTTAATTGTTTCATCTTGATATAAGCGATGCGGTAATTGATCAGTTTCCAATTGCAAATGCGAAATCAAACGCACGTGGTTATTGGGCGAAATCTGGCCTATAGCTTGCCACGGCCCCGGCATCGGTTTATCAATCGAAACGATATCCATTGATGACTCTTGATACCATCGAACGTAATCAGGGTGACGAGAAGCATAATACTTAAAACCGTCTGGGCGAACTAATACCACAGGACGGGAGTTTTGCTCTCGATAAATGACAAAGGTGATTTGTGAAATCGTAGGATCCACCCGAAAACGGTTATCAAGCAAGGTAAGCGATGATTCATTGCTGGCAAAACTTCCTATACTGCATAACAAACTCAGTATCACTATTCCTAGCCGTAACATACTCTCTCCTACTGACGCCAGAGGCAAATTCCACTTTTTTCAACCACATCCAAACGTTGTTGGTGAGCTTCTATTTCATCGGCCGATGCACGTAAAACCTTAAGGTTTTTCCTCTCACCTTGTACGCGCTGCACAAAACTCCCAGCCGGCTCGCCACTTTGTGAACTAGCAGAAAACTGTAATGAAGTCTGCCCACCAGTCATTAATAAATAAACATCAGCGAGGATTTCCGCATCGAGCAAAGCGCCGTGCAAGGTTCGATGTGAATTATCTATCCCATAGCGATCACAAAGAATATCGAGGTTATTGCGCTTACCGGGGAAGATTTTCTTCGCCATCGCCAAGGTATCGGTAATTTTGCAATACTGCTCAGTTTTGCCAATCGCAGGGTTGACTTTGGCGAACTCATAATCCATAAAGCCGACGTCAAATGACGCGTTATGAGCCACTAACTCCGCCCCTTTGATAAAGTCTAAAAACTCCTGATGGACTTCTTTATATTGCGGCTTATCGACTAAGAAGGCATCGGTAATACCATGAACTTCAATTGCTTGCGGTTGAATCTCACGATCTGGTTTTAAATAAACATGGAAATGCCGTCCGGTTAATTTCCGATCGATAATTTCAACCGCGCCGATCTCAATGATCCGATGGCCTTCATAATGAGGTCCGCCTTCAAAGTTCATACCTGTCGTTTCGGTATCAAGTACCACAATACGATTGTGTTGCGAATTGCTGCTAGTATTCATAAGGATATCTATGTCAGACTATGCCAATTGTGTGAATAATCCAATAGTATCAAATCATGAACAAACAAGTGGAAATTTTCACTGATGGGTCGTGTTTAGGCAATCCTGGCCCGGGTGGCTATGGCGTAGTGTTACGCTATAAAAAAACTGAAAAGACCTTATCGAAGGGCTATCGCCTCACCACCAATAATCGAATGGAAATGCTCGCGGCGGTCATCGCTCTACAAAGCTTAAAAGAGCCCTGCGATGTCATCCTAACCACCGACAGCCAATATGTTCGTCAAGGCATCACTCAATGGATTCATAACTGGAAACAACGAGGCTGGAAAACGGCGGATAAAAAACCAGTGAAAAATGCCGACTTATGGCAAGCCTTAGAAAAAGAAACCGAGCGACATCAGGTCGATTGGCGCTGGGTAAAAGGGCATGCCGGTCACCGTGAAAATGAAATGTGTGATCAATTGGCACGTAGCGCGGCGGAAAACCCAACGGAAGACGATGTCGGTTATCAACCCTAAATTCATGACTATTAAGTCAACTTAGAATGGCACATAGGCTCGCTATCGTCTGGTTCAACCAGCGCTTGGAAATATCATCAACTATTGATCTTCTGACTTGACCCGATAGTTAAAACCAACTGGCGAAAAACGTCGCTTCAAACGCCAGTGTGGTTTAATGGGTTTAAGTGGATAAGTTCGCTTGCGAGCCACAATAAAATATAAGCTTCCTAACGGACTTGCCCAGCCACCCATCGCATTTTCTAACCAGGCCCAAAGCGGACGATATTTCTGCATCGGAAAAAGCGCGTATTGATCACATTCTAAAACTTGATAGTTCAGCACACTGAGCCAATCTTTAATGCGGCTCGAAGTAAACATACGCCCACTCCAAGGAAGGTTATGTTTACGCCAAGGCATCATACTGGCAAGGCCAGTTAAACTGATCGGATTAAAACCAGTAATAATCACATAACCGTCATCAATCAATACTCGGTCAACTTCACGCAAGATACGGTGCGGGTCGTTACAGTAATCTAATTGATGGGCAATAATCGCAACATCAATGCTCTTTTCTAAAAAGGGTAAATCATAAGCATCAGCGATGACCGTATGGAGCGGATTATGGATATCCAGATGGACTTGGTGTTGAATAGTACAATTACCGCTGGACAGCTCACAGCTCAAACCGCCCAATTTTAGCATGTGATAACCGAAAAGCTTTGGACACCACTCGTCAAGCCGGGTTTGAATAGACTCACACACCCACTGGCCATTTTTTAGTTGGGACCAAGAGTGAGGACTCTCAATTTTTTTTTGACTGCGTGCTGGTTTCATTGCTAAATCGCTTTACCACGTGACTGGAGATAACTCATGTTACACATCAAAAGCATACCCGCATTTAACGACAATTACATCTGGCTGATTGAAAATCGCGATCGCCGTTGTGCGGTGGTCGATCCGGGGGATGCTCAACCTGTTTTAGCTTACCTACGACAGCAGGAATTAACCTTAGAAGCCATTCTGATCACCCATCATCATCATGATCATATCGGTGGCGTCGCCGAATTAGTCCGCCAATATCCTCATGTGGATGTTGTGGGGCCAGCTCAAGAACCCATTCCCACCCTCACTCATCCCGTTGAAGATGGTGATCAAATTGAATTATTTGACGAACGTTTTATGGTCTTAGGGCTTCCTGGACACACTTTAGGCCACATTGGTTATGTTGGTGACAGTAAGCTTTTTTGTGGCGATGTGCTGTTTTCTGCAGGCTGTGGGCGGGTATTTGAAGGCACGATGGAACAAATGTTTTCCTCACTCAATAAATTATTAGCATTACCTGAGGAAACCGAAATCTATTGCGCTCATGAATACACCGCCAGTAACGTCGCTTTTGCGATGGCCGTTGAACCTGATAACGAACAGTTACAAATTTATCGCGACACCGTGATTCGCATGCGTGCACAAGGTCAAGCTACACTCCCCACCACCTTACAACGTGAAAAATGGGTCAATCCCTTCTTGCGTACCGGGGTTCCGAGCGTGATTAAGTCAGTAGCCAATCGTACTGAACAACATGATCCACTCGCTATTTTTAGCGCTTTACGTGAGTGGAAGAATGAATTTTAACGATTTGCTACTTGTCATCCGCTTAATACGACAAGTATTATCAGCAGCCAATTTATGACAAGGCTGTGTGATATGCGAGTACAATTCAGCTGGGTAATTGCACTGCTATTAGCAGGTTGCCAGCTTACCCAGCCAGAGATCGAGACCAGTTCAGAAACCAATCAACGCAAGGTAAAGCCAACCGATCAGCAGGTTCAAGTACAAAAGTCACCCAAAAAAACCGCTAAACCTCACGTCGTGGCGCCTAAAATTGACGTCCGCTCACCACAAGAGCAAGAGGATGTCTGGCAACGTATCGCGATGCAGCTAAGCATGCCGATTGCTGACGATCCTACGGTCGATTATTACCGTAACTGGTATCTCAATCATCCCAATCATCTCGCCACTGTTGCCAAACGTGCCGAACCGTTTCTGTACTTAATTACTGAAAAGATTGAACAACGCGAACTGCCGTTAGAGCTCGCTTTACTGCCAATCGTAGAAAGCTCCTTTGATGCCTTTGCTTACTCTCATGGCCAAGCCGCAGGGCTATGGCAGTTCGTACCAGCGACGGGCAACATGTTTGGTTTGGAGCAAAATTTTTGGTATGACGGCCGTCGAGATGTGGTTGCCGCCACTGATGCTGCGCTCGAATATTTAACCCGTTTGAATCAGCGTTTTGACGGCGACTGGTATTTGGCCATTGCGGCCTATAATAGTGGTGGTGGCCGGGTCTCGAGTGCAATAAGAAAAAATACTCGACTCGGTAAAGAGACCGACTTCTTCTCTTTAGATCTGCCCAAAGAAACCAGCAGTTATGTGCCTAAACTTCTCGCACTGGCAGATATTGTCGCCAATCAAGAACAGTATGGGATTTCCATTCCTAGTATTAGTAATCAACCCGTATTAGCCTTGGTTGATCCTCAAGAGCAGTTAGATTTAGCTATCGCGGCCAATTATGCGGGGATCAGCGTTAAAGAGTTACAAAGTTACAACCCTGCCTATAATCAATGGGCGACCGCCCCAGAAGGCCCACATCAACTGTTAATACCCGTCGATAGAGTCGATGAGTTTAGTGAACAAGTTGAATCAAACCGTGGTCAAGGGATGAAGTTGGTTCGCTATCAAGTACAAGCCGGCGATAGCTTGAGTGTGATTGCTCAGCGGCATAATACCACCACGCAAATCATTCAAACCGCTAATAACCTCACTAGCCATACCATTCGTGTCGGACAACATTTAATGATCCCAACCTCTGTCACCGATGAAGAGGCTTATGCATTAAGTGCTAATAATCGCCTAGCAAGAACACAGTCGTTAGCACGAGGTCAATACCAACTTAACCACACCGTACGCAGTGGGGAAAGCCTATGGACCATTGCTCGCGCGCACAATGTCTCTTACCAAGCTTTGGCGCGTTGGAATGCGATGAGCCCGCAAGATACGCTACGAGTCGGTCAACAACTGGTCATTTGGAAACAAAGTAGTGAAGGCGCAATTATTCGCACTGTGTTTTATCAAGTACGCAGTGGCGATACCTTAAGCGATATCGCTTCGCGTTTTAAAGTCAACACCCAAGATATCGTCAAGTGGAATGAGCTTGCGAATCAACGATATCTACAACCGGGACAACGCTTAAAACTGTACGTGGATGTAACGCAAGTAAGCGTGTGAATGGGTTCAGAGAGTGATACGTAACGTATCACTCTTTTTTTGTTGATTAAAAAGACAAACACTTACCTTGTGATGATTGACCCCAAAATAGAAACCTTGGTGTCAACCAGCCTACTTCGAGTATCGATAACTTTCTCATCAGCTGTGCTAAATTAACTACTCGTCTTTATCTTGAGTATGCCTATCAACGTACGGCCAATAGTGATGTCCTGCACGAATGAGCAGCGTCGCTGCCGCTAAAATAAATGCCGCGAAAGAGAGCCAAACAACGGGGACTGCATCCAAATCTTTCATACCGAGGGTAATATAGCGGGCGATGGCCATCATCGCGATGTAGATAGGATAACGCACAGGAATTTTGCCATTAACCACAAATTGCTGCACCATCGCCAACACTTCGAGATAAATAAACATCAACAGAATATCGGTCAGTAATACTTGTTTTTCAACAAAAACATGTATGAACTCGTGTCCAATTGCATATACCGTTGCCAAAGTAATAGCAATAAGTAGTACCGCTTCCAGTAGATGAAACATTTTTAAAAATGGACGGCTAAACGATTTAGGTAAATTTGACGGCATAGTGGCTTATCCAAGCAAATCAAAATAGGTAGGTGTTGAGTTTATCATTCCTAAGCGCAGATTGATTAAGGGATTAGAGAAGAACTTAAGCATCCTCTCCCGATCGCTAATCACGCAAAGCCTCTCCATTCAGGTTGAGTATCTCATTTTAATCATGACTCATTTTATACTAAGTTGTGAACAGTCAACGCAAGTAGTAGACTGGATTGAATATGCCATTAGTATGTTATAACTAAATAACTTAATCTACTGGTGTTATTATCAATAAAAATAAAATAATCTAGGCTAGGTTCACTCGATGCAACTAATATCATCTTTACGCTCACTGTTGACGAGCACTCTTCCGGTCGACCAAAAACAGCAAATGCTCATCGCGTTGGTGATCAACACCTATCCATCGCAACAGCGTACTGACCTTTTCCTCTCAGTGACAGACTGCCGTAAACAACAATTAGTCGATCTTTTCCCTGAACATCACAATACAAGTTTCTCGGTATTATTTGAGCTGATCGACTATCGCGAACTCATTCAACGCTATCCGAATACCCTATCCGAGGAGATAGCACTACTTGAGCAAATCGTCGGCGAGTGTTATTCACATTGGCTGGACTTTTGGTGTGAATGTGAGATAGCCACCATCAAAGCGAACTCCGTCATTGATACTGCCGCCGATGAGATTGAGCTACCACTGGAAGATCAGGCTTACTATGGCTTATTGATCGATAACATAGAAAATTCCGATCTTCTAGTCACTACGCCCAGTCACCCGCAAAAAATGCTCATCAAAGAGGCCATCACTTTAAGCAATCTTGAGCTATTTATCCAAGGTGAAAAGTGGTACGAGATGCTGCCTCTCTTGTCATTATCACAAATGGGTAAACACTTTGTGTTGCTCAAATACCCCAATAATGGCAAGGTGCCCACCCTAGTCGCTTCAATGTTAGTACAAGATTGGGCATCGAATCAGACTTGGCTCAGTTATGCACCGCAGTTTAGTAATCCACAGTGGCAATTCTGCTTGCCCGCACAGGGTTATGATGTTTTCTCGACCTTATCGATTTTCCAACCAGCGCTGTCAAAATGCGATTCTCTGCCAGAATTCGATCGGCAATTTAGGTTACGATTATCCGCTAAAAATAGGGTCTGTGAAGTGCTGCGTTTCACAGTAAGTGGAAATGCTAAGCAGAAGCTCTATTTTGTCTATCTTGCTCAAAAAGAAATCATTAGACTATTGTGCCTAGCTGGGTACAAAGTTAGTTTATTCGCTACCGCTCAACCTTTTATTCTAAACTTTTATCAATCTATTGAACACAATGCGTATTTTTATTTTGGATATTGCGACTTAAATAATAATGGAATAAAAACTTACCGTTGCTTTTGGAATATTGAAATAATTAATAAAGTATTTAATCATATCTATTTTCTCGACTATAAGTATGCGGTTCGTCAAAGTAGGAAGCTCGATTCAGTAGAAAAGGAAGAGTATGTTTGATGCTAACTTAGGTACAATTCTCTATGCCAAAACAATAACCCTTCTTGCAACCATAGCAGTTGTAGTGGTCTGGCTAACCTACTATTGCTATCGACTTAAACAAAAAAGCAAGATGATTTGGGGAACATATCACGCCTCTTACATCGCCTATTCCTGCTGTATTATTGCTTGGATAGTCAGTAATACTTATTTTCATACTAATTGGCTCGTCAAATTTGGTACAGATAGAGCAATTTTTATGGCGGAACTTGCTAATATTAGTGCATCACTAGCTTTTGTTTTTGCCTATTACTTCTCATGTCAGCTCTCCGCCGAACAAAGAAAAGGCACAATATATCTTTGGCAACGACTAATATTTATTACTATAGCGGCGTATTCGATAATCATTAATTCACAATCTAATCTTACGGTAAAGCATGTGGATATCGTAGGGCCGAGCGAGTTTATTATTGAGTTTGGACCACATACGCCATACTTCTTTGGTGCCATGCTGTGTTCAGTGATACTAACATTATTCAACTTGGTCGCAATGCGAACCAATAGCAGTAAACTAACACTAGCCAAAACTAACTATATGATTGCAGGTATCTTGGTATATATGCTTTCAACGCTCGCAATCCAAGTCGGGCTCACCTTTTTTCTTCAAGATTTTTCACTCACTTGGCTACCACCAGCACTCTCGATCAGTGAAATGTTATTCGTGGGTTATGCCCTATTGACATCACGCTTCTACAGTGTGGAATATCTTGCTTATCTATGCCTCAATACCCTGATGGTGTGTGGCGTGTTAACTATCCCTTTAGGCATGGTCTTCATGCTTCTTACCGACAACAGTCAGTGGCTGTTTGTTATCCCATTTTGTGCACTGATCGGTGTGACTTGGGCTCCACTCTATAAAAACGTGAGTCGTTATGCCGCGTTACTGATTTACGGCAATCGACAAACTCCCGTTGAACAAATTCTCGCTTTGGAGGAAGACTTCAAGTTATCCATCGATGATGCGATGCGCCGTTTAGGTGAGTTACTACAAATACCGAGTGATAAGCTGCGCCTCGTGAGCAGTAATCACAGCGAAGCCGTTTACGCACGTTACCTTTCCTCTAAACAAACGGCTCTGGTTTTTGATGAACTGTTTGAAAAACTGGATAATAAAGTCACTGAAAAAAGCTCAGTCAAAGCACTTTATGACAAGATGAGCGCCAATAATACCGCATTAGTGATGCCACTATTCGGCCACGGAAAATCGGTGACGCATTTATTGATATCGCCACACAAAATCAACAATCAGATGTTTTCTCATGAAGAAATCTCGGCTCTTCAAACCTTACTAACCCGAATACAAAGTATTATTGAGGCAGATCGCCGTATCCATCAAAGCCGAGCACTGGCCAATTCGATTGCTCACGAAATGCGTAATCCACTGTCTCAAGTTCAGTTGTGTTTTGAAATGTTAAAAAAACACGTTGAACATCAAGCACCAGCCCAGCAAATAAAGCAAGATATTGAGAGCGGCCAAGCGGCCATTCAACGTGGGCGTCAATTAATTGATATTATCTTACGTGAAGTAAGCGATAGTTCACCAGAACACGAACCCGTTACGATGACCTCGATTCATAAAGCGGTCGATCAAGCTGTCAGTCAGTACGGTTTTGAGAACGAAAAAGTCGTTGAGCGAATTCATTTACCACAACAAGATGACTTTGTTGTTAAGCTCAATGAAACCTTATTTAATTTTGTCATTTTCAATCTCATTCGTAATGCCATCTATTATTTCGACTCTTATCCCAACAGCCAAATTAAGATCACAACCCAAACGGGTACTTATGAAAACATATTGATATTCAAAGATACCGGTCCAGGGATTGATGAAACTATTGCTGATAAGATCTTCGATGATTTCTTCTCTTATCAAAAAAGTGGAGGCAGCGGTTTAGGGCTCGGTTATTGTCAACGTGTTATGCGCTCCTTTGGCGGCCGAATTGAATGCAAGTCTAGGCTGGGGGAATTTACCGAATTCCACCTATCCTTTCCTATTGTACCCAATGCCCCACAAGCAGACTCGCTTCGTACCCCTTATTTCGACGATTGGCCATCGAATCAAACCGCTACGGAAGATAACTACTTTCCCTCACCGGTTGTTAATTCATTATCAAGCCATAATTCAACGCCCACCGTACTCATTGTTGATGATAAAGAAATACAGCGTACGTTGGTTAAACTGTACCTAGATCAACTTGGCATTAGTAGCTTACAAGCAAACAACGGCGAGAGTGCGGTAAATATCGTTAAAACTCATTCTATCGATTTGATTTTGATGGATATCCAGATGCCAGTCATGAATGGGTTTGAAGCGAGTAAAATCATCAAAGCACATTTCCCCGCCATTCCGATCATTGCACTATCGGGAGAATCAGGGAACCATGAGCTCAAAATGATCAGTCTATTGATGGATGGCCGCCTAGAAAAACCGACTTCCTTACCGGCATTACAAGATCTGATTCACCATTGGTTTAGTAAAAATGTGCTATCGAATACTGAGTATCAATAATCCAACCATAACCAAGCTACAATCAACAGACTGACACTGCGAGGTACAAGCAAGCTGTATTACGGCTTACAATATCTATTAATCAAGGCCTATAAACGAAAAGACACCAACATTGGATTATGATCAGAAGCATCGGATTCCGGCGCTTGAGCTTGCTCTAAGGTTAATCCTTTATAGAATACATGATCCAGAGGTAACCCCGTCATAAATCTCAACCGTTGATCGGGAGTAAATTCGACTTCTTTCATTTGCAGTGACAACAGTGCCGACTTTAAAAACCGTGCTCGCTGTTGATTCCAACTATTAAAATCGCCAGCAACAATCATCGGCCCATTGTGTTTTCTTAACGCACTAAGCAGGGATTCAAGTTGCTCACGATAGGCTTTTTGTCCATAGGTAAAATTAACCGCATGCAAATTAACCACGGCTAAGGTTTGGCCATCACTCAGTGCATAATGAGCAAAAATACCTGATTTAGGTAAACGTAACCAAGGCTCTAGTTGAGTATAAGCACAGGCTAAGCGAGGCATACGATAGCTAAGGTTGAGCACCCCAGAAGAAGCGCCAAAGACGCGAAACGCATCCACATAAGCCCCGTCCCAAGCTTGTTGACTGATCCACTGGCGTAGCTCAGCAGTCATATTCGCTTCTTGCAATAAAAGTAACTGAGCATGCTCACTGTATCGGGTCAATTCACTTGCCCAATTGTCACGGTTTTGTTTGTAGATATTCCACACCAATACCGTTAATTGACCGTCATTATCGATCGGCTCTGCGTCAGGGTTCTGATAGCAGACTAAATCTCTCCCTAGTGTATCTTGACCTAAGGTGAGCAGTTGTGGCTGTTTCGAGATCGAAAATATAAGATGAAAAATAATCGTGACCGTAAGCGTTATAATAACTGGTAAAAGTAAAAGATAGCGTTTTTTCATTAGACTCACCAGCATAGAAAACTAACGCTTTCACTTCTTATCATCTGACACCTAAGAAGCGAAAACCGTCTTTACGATCTCATCAAACAATGATTAGATCGCATCTTCATCTTCTTCACCAGTACGGATACGCACCACTCGTTGAATATCACTGACGAAGATTTTACCATCACCGATTTTGCCGGTTTGCGCCGTTTCAATGATGGTATCAACACATTGATCGGCCATTTCTTCACTGACGACAATTTCTAATTTCACTTTTGGTAAAAAATCCACCATATATTCCGCACCGCGATAGAGCTCAGTATGCCCCTTCTGGCGACCAAATCCTTTCACTTCAGAGACCGTCATCCCTGTGATCCCCACTTCAGCCAGCGCTTCACGGACATCATCCAATTTGAATGGTTTGATAATCGCTTCAATTTTCTTCATGTTCATCCCTTACACGGTTTCGTTATCAGAGTTTTATTCGGGTAATCCAAACGCAATCTTGAATACCTTTAACTTATGCTGCGTATTATCGGTTAGCGATGGGTAACAATCAATACAAAGCCTAAGCATTACCCTGCTTGCGCTCATTTCCATCCAAAGCCGTGATCGGCGACTTATCCCACAAAAGCCGGCACTCTTGCCCTGAAAAATCACGATCCACAAATAAATCGGCGATAGCGACGACCCTATCGTGCTCGAGTAAAATCGGCATACGACGCCGTTGCCAACTAGGAATCGCGTATTCTTGAAACAGCTTTTTCAGTTTCCGAGAACCTGCCCGCCCCACTGGACAAGCGCTTAATCCTGTCGGATCAAAGGTCACTCGCAAAGCATCTTGATGAACCGGTAAGCGGATATTACCTTGTCGATCTAACGACAAGGTTAACTTACCAAGCTGATCGGGTAGTACGAGTGGGGTATCTAAGCGGATCTTTTGCCGCCACTCACTGATATCGGCAACGGAAGTAACACAAAAAAGAAGATCATTAAAACGACGAATATCATACGCTTTGAGATGTAAAATCGGGTTAGCGCCCGCCTCTGCCAGCGCCACTTGACTCCAGATCATCTCGGTATGCTGACGACTGGGTAGCACACGCTGCTGCTTGGCTAGCCAGGCACGGATCAGTTGTCGCCGCATGGCATCGCTACACTCTTTTAGTCCTTGAATCGATAACGTACCATCCGAGTTAATCATATTCGCCAGTTTTTCCGCCAGCAACTCTTCAATTAACGTTTCTTGTTCAGCACATAATTCGGCACTGCGTTGCACCGCCTGACGAAAAGAGGGCCAACGCTGAGTAAGGATTGGCGCAACTTGATGCCGTAAAAAGTTACGGTCATAGCGTAAATCGGCATTGCTTTCATCATTGACTGACGATAATTGATGACATTGGGCAAACTGCTCAATCTGTTGTCGAGTGACGGCTAACAGTGGCCGAAGTAATTGCCCCTGACTAAAGGAAGCACAGGCAGCCATAGCCGATAATCCCTTAGGGCCACTCCCTCGCTTCAAAGCCAAGAGAAAAGTCTCTAGTTGATCATCAGCATGATGACCCAATAGCAAGGTGTCTTGCTGATTGACGTATTGCGCTAATACCCGATAGCGTGCATCGCGTGCTAATTTTTCAATACTTTCGCCGCTATCGCGCTCAAGTGCGACATATTCAACATCAAAGGAGATATGGCTTTGATTACACCAAGTTCGGCATTGCTCAACCCAATGATCGGCATTACGACTCAATCCATGATGGACATGCACCGCACGCACGTTAACCGCATTCTGGTCCCGATATTGGGCCAGTAAATGCAGCAGCACTCGTGAGTCGACACCACCACTGAGTGCCAAAACCAAGTCTTTTGTATCGTGGGCTTGCAGTTGATAAGAAAAATGCCGGTACAAATCCATACTGATCTTCTTAGGTCGAGATAAATAATCCTCAGTGTATCGCTAGAGACATCAAAGCAAAAGGGCTGGATTCTCTCCAGCCCTTTCAATTCAATGGCAGATAACTAAACGTTTTGCCACAGCAATCAGCCTGATTGCTTAGCAGTAACCATAGCTCATCAAACGCTGATAACGACGAGCTAACAAAGCATCATGCTCTAAACCTTGTAGATCGGCGAGCTGGCGAAGCAAAGTGGCTTTCAGGTTATTGGCCATTTGCAGAGGATTACGATGTGCTCCGCCAAGAGGCTCTTCAACCACTTCATCAATCAAAGCTAATTCTTTTAAGCGAGGGGCGGTTAAGCCCATCGCATCAGCCGCTTGCGGCGCTTTATCAGAATCGCGCCATAAAATTGAAGCGCACCCTTCAGGAGAAATCACCGAATAGGTTGAATACTGTAGCATATTCACATAATCACCAACGCCGATGGCTAACGCACCACCAGAGCCACCTTCGCCAACAACGTTACAAATGATCGGTACTTTTAAACCCGACATCACTTTCAAGTTAGTCGCAATCGCTTCTGACTGACCACGCTCTTCAGCCCCAACGCCTGGGTAAGCACCCGCCGTATCAATAAAAGTGATGATAGGCATATTGAAACGCTCTGCCATTTCCATTAAACGCAGCGCTTTACGATAACCTTCTGGCTTTGGCATACCAAAGTTACGTCTGACTTTTTCGCGTGTTTCACGACCTTTTTGATGGCCAATGATCATCACAGGTTGATCATCCAAACGGGCAATCCCCCCGACAATGGCTTTGTCATCGGCAAAGGCTCTGTCACCCGCCAACTCATCGAATTCAGTAAAGATATGATTGACATAATCAAGGGTATAAGGACGCTGAGGATGGCGTGCCAATTGAGCAACTTGCCATGCGCCTAAATCACCAAAAATTTTCTTTTTTAGTTCTAAACTTTTCTTCTCTAATTGTTCGATCTCTTTTTCAAGATCAACCGAAGAACTTGCACCATGACGAGAGACATCGCGTAGCGCCTGAATTTTCGCTTCAAGCTCGACAATAGGTTTTTCAAAATCTAAAAAATTTAGGCTCATCTACCGATCCTTTTTTACTCAGCTCGTCAATTGCGCAGCTGAATTTAGTTAAATTCGAGTTCTACTTGGTCTTTACCAAGTAACTGTTGTAATTCATCTAGCAATGTATCACTCGGCGTTACCCGCCATTCCGTACCCAACGTTAAACGCGCCCTCGCATCTGAGCGTTGATAGTATACATTGACAGGAACAGTGCCTGCTCGGTGAGGCTCTAAGATTTGACTAAAGCGCTCAAAAAATTGCTCATCGATTTGCGATTGTGCAATCGATACCGATAAACCACGGGCATATTTTTCACGCGCGCTACCCAAGTCCATGACTTCGCGCGCAGACATTTTAAGGCCACCGTTGAAGTCATCAAAGCTGACCTGTCCGGAAATCACCAGAATTCTATCTTTTTCTAACAATTCTGCATACCTATCTAAGGCATCAGAATAAAGCATGACCTCAATACGTCCGGAGCGATCATCTAAAGTCATTAAGCCAATCCGGCTTCCGCGCTTGGTGGTCATCACTCGAGCGGCAATCACCAAACCCGCTAATGTTAACGATTGATCACGCCGTGTCGGCGTGGCTTCATTTAAGCGACAACTGGTGTATTTAGGTAATTCTTTTAAATACTGGTTAATCGGGTGACCAGTTAAGTACAACCCTAATGTTTCTCGCTCCCCTTCAAGCCAGACCTTTTCCGGCCAAGGAGGAACTTGAGTATACTTTTGCTCAACCTCTTCCGGAGCATCGGTCAAGACACCAAACATATCCGCTTGGCCAAAGGCCTCCGCTTGATGATGTTGACTGGCCGCTTTTACTGCATCGTCTAACGAGGCCATCATCGCCGCACGATGGGGACCTAACCTATCCAATGCCCCCGCAAGGATCAATTTCTCAATCACCCGTTTATTGACTTTTTTAAGGTCGATCCGCGCACAAAAATCAAACAAGTCTTTAAAATAGCCGTTTTTACTGCGCGAGTCTAAAATCGCTTCGATAGGCCCTTCACCAACGCCTTTGATCGCCCCGATACCGTACACAATCGCCCCGTTCTCATCAACATTAAAACGGTATAAACCAGAGTTAATGTCAGGCGGTAATACGGTTAACCCCATACGTTGGCACTCATCCACCAAACCAACCACTTTCTCGGTGTTATCCATATCTGCGGTCATCACCGCCGCCATAAATTCAGCAGGATAATGGGTTTTTAACCATAAGGTTTGATAAGACACTAAAGCATAGGCCGCAGAGTGGGACTTGTTAAATCCATAACCGGCAAATTTCTCTACCAAGTCAAAGATTTTCATCGCCAACTCGCCATCAACACCGTTGTTTTCAGCCCCTTCTTTAAATATGGCACGCTGTTTAGCCATCTCTTCCGGTTTTTTCTTACCCATCGCACGACGCAGCATATCCGCGCCACCTAAGGTATAACCTGCTAGCACCTGAGCAATCTGCATGACTTGCTCTTGATAGAGGATGATGCCGTAAGTCGGTTCTAAAATTTCTTTTAATGACTCATGTTGCCATTTTTCATCTGGATAAGAGATCACTTCACGGCCGTGTTTACGGTCAATAAAGTTATCCACCATGCCTGACTGCAAAGGCCCAGGACGAAATAGCGCTACCAAGGCGATAATATCTTCAAAACAGTCCGGTTTTAGACGCTTGATAAGCTCTTTCATTCCGCGCGATTCCAGCTGGAATACGGCGGTCGTTTCAGATTTTTGTAGTAATCGGAATGAAGCTTCATCTTGCAGCGGAATCGCTTCAATTCGCAACGGCTCTTCACCAAGAGCGGTGCGGCGCGGATTAATTAAACCCAATGCCCAATCAATGATGGTTAACGTGCGCAGACCTAAGAAGTCGAATTTCACTAATCCAGCGTATTCAACATCGTTTTTATCAAATTGAGTAACCGGATGATGACCTTCAGCATCGCAATACAGCGGCGCAAAATCGGTGATCGTGGTCGGCGAAATCACCACGCCGCCGGCATGTTTACCAGCATTTCGAGTACATCCTTCAAGAATACGACACTTATCGATCAGCTCTTTGACTTCTTCATCGGCGTCATACAACTCTTGCAGCGCAGGCTCCGCTTTAAAGGCTTTTTCGAGCGTCATGCCGGGATCGGGTGGGATCAACTTAGAAATACGATCAACAAATCCGAAAGGATGCCCCAATACCCGCCCGACGTCACGAATCACCGCTTTTGCCGCCATGGTACCAAAAGTAATGATCTGGGATACCGCATCACGACCGTATAATTCAGCCACGTGATCAATCACCTGATCTCGCTTATCCATACAAAAGTCGACATCAAAGTCAGGCATCGAGACCCGCTCTGGGTTAAGAAAGCGCTCAAACAGTAGGTCATATTCAAGGGGATCAAGATCGGTAATTTTCAGCGCATAAGCCACCAAAGAACCGGCACCAGACCCACGACCAGGACCCACTGGAATATCATTATCTTTTGACCATTGGATAAACTCCATAACGATCAAAAAGTAACCCGGGAATCCCATCTGGTTAATCACTTGTAGCTCAATATCCAAACGTTCATCGTATTCAGGGCGACGCTCGGCACGAACTTGTGGATCGGGGAACAAAAATTCTAGACGCTCTTCCAATCCTTGTTTGGATTTCACGACCAAAAATTCTTCAATTGCTAACCCGCCCGTCGGAAAATTAGGTAGGAAATACTCACCTAGACGCACGGTCACATTACAACGTTTAGCAATTTCAACACTATTTTCTAGCGCTTGCGGAATATCCGCAAACAGCTCACACATCTCTTGCTCAGTGCGTAAATATTGCTGAGGACTGTAATTTTTAGGTCGTCTTGGATCCTCTAAAGTATAACCATCGTGAATAGCAACGCGAATTTCATGGGCATCAAACTGCTCTGCGTTTAAGAAAACCACTTCATTGGTCGCCACAACCGGTAATTGCGTTTGTTCTGCTAAGTCGAGAGCAAAATGTAAGTAGCTCTCTTCATCCGCTCGCCCTGTGCGCACCAGCTCTAAATAGAAATGATCGGCGAAATACGTTTGATAAAACTCTACGCACTTTTCCGCTAACGCTTGGTTGCCTTTTAATAACGCTCGGCCGATTTCACCATTTTTACCACCAGAAAGTATGATCAAACCTTCGGCGTGTTTCACCAACCACTGTTTATCAATCACTGGTTGATGCTGAACATGACCGCGCAAATACGCTTCTGAAATCAATAAGGTGAGATTTTTATAACCAATATTATTTTTGGCTAAAATAGTGATTTTGGTCAGTTCATCAGCAAACTCATCGGAACGCAGCGTAAAATCAGCACCAATAATCGGCTTAATCCCGCAACTATGCGCGGTGCCATAAAATTTCACCAATCCACATAAGTTTGTAAAATCGGTCAGGGCCATGGCTGGCATCCCCATCGCCGCCACTTGCTTAACCAGAGGGGGGACTTTGGACAAACCGTCCACCATGGAGTAATCACTATGCACACGTAAGTGGATAAACTTTGGGTCTGACATTCAATTGAATCCTAGGTGTTTCGAAGGGGCTAGATCGTGCAATAGCGCTATTCTACGTTAAACCGCAAGCGCATAAAACCATCAGGGGAAACCTGACGCTATAAACCCAATGCACGCTTGACGGGAGAAAAACTGCGCCGATGCTGATCGATCACGCCATGCTGCTCGATGGCGGCAAAATGCGCTTTGGTCGGGTAGCCCTTATGCTGCGCAAAACCAAACTGCGGGTAAAGCAGATCGAGTTCGGCCATCTCTTGATCGCGCACGACCTTAGCAATGATCGAGGCCGCGCTGATCTGCGCGACTCGTAAATCGCCCTTCACCACGGCTTCAGCGGCCATCGGCAACTTAGGCACTTTATTACCGTCGACCAAGACTAAATCAGGTTGAATGGCTAAGCCCGCTACGGCACGCTGCATGGCGAGCATCGTCGCTTGAAAAATATTCAGTTGATCAATTTCACTTGGTGAGCAGCGACCTACTGACCATGCTAACGCTTTCGCTTGAATTTCTGGTAGTAACGCAAGGCGTTTCTTTTCTGACAATTTTTTAGAGTCATTCAAACCGTTAATCGGTTGCGCTGGGTCTAAAATCACCGCAGCAGTGACCACATCCCCAACCAGCGGCCCACGTCCAACTTCATCGACCCCGGCAATCCAGTGATAGCCAGTCGGAAGAATAAAAGGGGGCAAATCGTTATTGGCTTTTATGGTCACGCGGTTATTTTCCTATTAATGTCAGTACCGCTTGCGCGGCTTGTTGATCCGCATCTTTGCGGATCCAATGATGCATCTCTGTGAATTTATCTAATAATGCTTGGTTATCGCTTTGCAATAATCGAGTTAACTCGTGATACAGGTTATCAACACTGCACTCTTGTTGTATAAACTCTTTCACCAGCTCTTGCCCTGCTAAAATATTCGGCAGCGAAACATAAGGTATTTTAACTAATCGTCTCGCTAAAAAAGCGGTAATCGCATTGACTTTATAACCGACCACCATCGGCCGTTTGAGTAACATGCACTCCAATGCGACGGTGCCAGAAGCCAGCATGACGACATCCGATGCCGTAATCACATGACGAGCGGTATCATCGATTAAGGTAAAATCCAGTTCTGGGGCTACTTGCTGCCAAACCGCTTCAAACTGCTCGCGCCGCTGTGAGTTAACCAGCGCGACGACAAATCCTAACTCTGGGTAGGTTTGATGCAGTCGTTGGCACGTTTCAATAAACGGCTGAGCCAGTAGCTTCATTTCGCTACCACGGCTACCGGGCAACACCGCAAGCCAGCGCTTTTTCTCATCTAACCCTAATAAACGCTGAGCCGCTTGCTTATCGGGCTGAAGTGGTAAAGCATCGGCCAAGGTATGGCCAATAAACTCACACGGTACGTTAAACCGATCATAAAACGCTTTTTCAAACGGTAAAAAAGCGAGCACGAGATCCGTTGCCGCGGCAATTTTAAAAATTCGCTTCTGACGCCAAGCCCATACTGAAGGGCTGACATAATGCACCGTTTTAATTCCCGCTTGCTTTAAATCTCGCTCCAAGCGTAAATTAAAATCCGGCGCATCAATCCCGATAAAGACATCCGGTGGATTTTGCGTAAAATGCTGTACCAACTCGGCTTTAACTTTGAGTAAACGAGGCAAACGTCCTAGCACTTCCACCAAGCCCATGACGGCTAATTCTTCCATATCAAACAGAGAATGGCAGCCTTGATCAATCATTTTCGGGCCGCCAATCCCGACAAATTCAGCATTAGGATAACGGGTTTTGATCGCTTTAATAAAGCCTTCACCGAGGGTATCCCCCGACAATTCACCCGCAACAATACCAATACGTAAAGGTTGTTGTTCCATTTCTCAATGCCTCTTGATAGGTAATCGCCATAAAATGCAAAAGATCGCCGATAAATGGCGATCTTTTGTCTAACGCCAAGTCTAAAACTAACGGATGATACCGCGAGCCGAGTTAGCTAAGAAATCAAGAAAACGTTGAACCGCAGGGAAACTTGCCGCTTCTTTAGCGATTTCCACTTTGGCTTCTTCCAAAGTGAGTCCATTACGATACAACGCCTTATAAGCACGGCGAATCGCATGTATTTCCGCTTTCTCAAAACCACGACGCTTTAAGCCTTCAACATTAATGCCAAAAGGGGCACAGTGGTTACCTTGCGCCATGACAAAAGGAGGCACATCTTGTACAACGATCGATCCACCGCCCAGCATACAATGATCGCCAATGTGGCAGAATTGATGAATGGCTGACATACCACCAATGATGGCTTGATTGCCCACCTTGACATGCCCAGCTAAGGTTGCGTTATTGGCAAAAATACAGCGATCACCAATCACACAATCATGAGCAACGTGTGCATTAATCATAAATAAGTTATCACTGCCAACAATGGTGATGCCTTTATCTTGCACAGTACCACGATGCATAGTGACACTTTCACGAATGGTATTGCGATCACCAACAATCAGTTGAGTATCTTCACCCGCGTATTTTAGATCCTGACAGGCTTCACCAATTGAGGCGAATTGGAAGATGCGGTTGTCTTTACCAAGCTTAGTTGGCCCTTTGACAACAACGTGCGATAA
Organism: Vibrio sp. A11; assembly: GCF_013048705.1. Taxonomy (NCBI): domain Bacteria; kingdom Pseudomonadati; phylum Pseudomonadota; class Gammaproteobacteria; order Vibrionales; family Vibrionaceae; genus Vibrio; species Vibrio sp. A11. Next base: position 72,995 of record NZ_VHSI01000010.1, read on the forward strand.
CAGCTCAGTGCCGTCACCAATCTCCACTTTGCCATCAACATAACAAAATGGACCAATCTTAACATTTGCGCCAATCACTGCGCCGTCTTCAACCACTGCGGTTGGGTGGATTTGTGCCGTTGGATGAATCATATTAAAACTCTCTGCGTGCACATTTTAGAACCGCGGAGCAAACTACGTCACCATCGACTTTTGCCACTCCGTTAAAAAGAGCAATGCCTCGGCGCTCTTTGATAAATTCCACTTCAATCATTAATTGATCGCCAGGGCCAACTGGTTTACGAAACTTTGCATTATCAATGCTTGCAAAATAGTACAGCTCGTTTTCTTTTGGTGCACCGAAAGTTTTAAATGCCAACAACCCAGTCGCTTGAGCCATGGCTTCTAAAATAAGCACGCCTGGGAAAACCGGTAACTGAGGGAAATGACCAGTAAACTGAGGTTCATTCACCGAAACATTCTTTAGCCCAACAAGGTATTTACCTTCTTCATAATCAGTCACACGATCGATCAATAAAAAAGGATAACGGTGCGGAAGCAGGCTCTGAATTTCAGTGATATTCATCATTTTCTTTTCAGTAGTCAAAGTCATATTCCTATCAATAAATAGATTAAATGCGATACCCTGCTCTCAAAGACAGGGAAAACTGTCGCCGCTTAAATCATCACGAAAACAGGTCCAGAGCAGAGCAAATAAGTTGGCTGATATTATATACTCAAACCGCTGAGAGTGGCAGGCAGCAGATTAATCAATCTGACTAAGGTTCTCGTCAGAAAACACCAAACTAGCGTCGCCGACACGCGATACTAACCATCAACAAACCAGAGATAGAGATAAAAAAGACTCGCGTACGGCGAGCCTTTTTAGCAAAACAAGCCATTATGAGTGACTGATTTGCTCAAATTGCTTTTCTAAGGCTTTTAATCGTTTGTTCATCTCTTCAATTCGATGCACCCGTGCGGCGGTTTTACGCCACTCTTTATTCGGCTGCAGTGGAATACCGGATGAATAGATACCTTTCTCTTCAATACTGCGCATCACCATGCCCATGCCGGTAATGGTAACCCCATCAGCAATAGTAATGTGACCATTAATGACTGTCGCTCCGCCAATAATGCAGTATTTACCAATATGAGTACTGCCAGCAATCACTGTACCACCAGCAATCGCGGTGCCATATCCGATGTGTACGTTATGCGCAATCTGCAATTGATTATCCATGATCACATTATCTTCAATCACCGTGTCATCCAGTGCACCACGATCAATGGTTGTCGAAGCACCAATTTCAACGCGATTGCCAATCCGCACCGTGCCCACCTGAGGGATTTTTACCCATTCACCACGTTCATTGGCATAGCCAAAACCGTCAGAGCCGATCACGGTACCAGATTGGATCAAACAATCATCACCAATCTGTACGCCATGGTATACGGTGACATTCGCCCACAGCTTAGTGTTATGACCTAATTGTGTATTATGGCCAATAAAGCATCCAGCGCCGACCACCACGTTATCACCGAGAACCACTCCCGACTCAATCACCGCATTTGCGCCAATCGCCACATCTTTACCCAATTGGACATCTGTCGCAACAACCGCACTCGGTGCGATCCCGACCAACGCTGGTTTAGGTGTTTTATCTAATGCCTGAGCTACTTTAGCAAAGGCAATGTAAGGGTCAGCGACCACTAATACATTCGATGGACACAACTCTCGTTCCGATTCTTTCACCATCACTACTGACGCTTGGCACAACTTAAGGTGTTTAGCGTATTTAGTATTAGAAAGAAAGGTGACATCCCCTTCCTTGGCCCTATCCATTGGCGCGACCGCGCTTACTTTCACGTTAGCATCACCATATAGGGTGCCGCCGGTTATGGTTGCCAAATCGGCTAAAGTTAGTGTCATCATAGTCATCGAATATTATTTAATTGCTTTAATTACTTGCTCAGAAATATTGTACTGTGGTTTACCGTATTGCATAGCGCTAACATCAACAATCAAGTCATAACCTTCTTTTTCCGCGACTTTTTGTACAGCGTCTTGGATAATTTTAAACAATTTTTGTTTTTCTTCTGCTTCACGACGTGCAGAAGCCCGCTCCAGAGCTTGGGCTTTCATCTGGTACAGATTATCCAACTGCCCAATTTCCATACGCAATTTTTCAACGTCATCTTGGCTCATCAGCTCAGCATCACGTCTTAATTTTTCAATTTTCGTCTTAGCTTGAGCTTGAAGACTTTGTAGCTCTGCAGCTTTGTCTTTAAACTCGTCCTGCATTTTCTGCAAAACCACTTCACGTTGTGGTAACGCTTGAAATACTTGTGCGGTGTTAATAAAGCCTACTTTTTGCGCAGCCTCAGCAGCATTGGCAAAAAAAGCAGAACTAAGAATGATCAGGCTAACACTGGCCGCTTTAACGGTATTTTTTAACATACTTTCCTCTATTTAGAAGGTTCGTCCGATAGTAAAAGTGAAGAACTCTTCATTATCACCATCGTATTTTTTAATAGGTTTCGCCAACGAAAAGACTAAGGGCCCCATCGGTGACATCCATTGCAGTGCGACACCATAAGATGCGCGATATTTGCTTGGGTCGGAGTAATCGTAGTAGTACTGATTACCAAAAGAGGCATTAGAGCGATAATCAAACTCAGTATCCCATACACTAGCGACATCAACAAAAACACTGGTGCGGACTTGACTACGTGCTTCATCGGATGCGAAAGGCGTCGGCACAATTAATTCTAAGCTGGCCAGGGCAATTGCGTTACCACCGACTGAATCTTTGGTCGCCGTATCTTGACCATTGCTTGAGCTAGAGTAGTCTCGATATACCGCTTTAGGACCCGCCGAGTTAGAGCCAAACCCACGTAAGGTGGTAAAACCACCGGCATAAAAGTTTTCATAAAACGGATAGAGGTTATCTTTACCGTCCGTTTGACCATAACCGTTACCATAACCCAAACGACCACGCAGTAGCAGAGTAAACTCATGTTTTCTGGTTAATGGGAAGTACTGACGCACATCGTATTGGAGCTTGAAAAACTGTGCATCGGACCCCGGAGTGGTCATTTTCGCAAACGCACGCTGATGGTTACCGGCGGTTGGGAAAAAACCTCGGTTAAGGTTATTTCGAGTCCAAGCAACGTTGACATCAAAATCATCGGTGATCAACTCTTTCGGATCACAATCACCCAAGTTGCACAGGAACTGCTCAACTTGTAAATAAGGCGATAAGTTACCAATTTTGTTATGGGTATAGCCAACACCGAATTCAAAACGATTGAGTTCATCAAACGGGAATCCCCAAGTCAAACTGGTGCCATAACTTTGGTTGGTATAATCGACAATCCCTGCTTCTGAAGCTTCAAACTTGTTGTAGAAAACGCGGCCGCCAAGACTTACACCATCAATGTTCCAATAAGGATCACGGTATTCAAGTGTAATATTTTGTTGATAGTCGTTAGTGGTTGCTGTGACACCGACACGGTTACCGGTTCCTAAGAAGTTATCTTGGGTTAATCCGACGGTAAAACTCACCCCCGATTCGGTACCATAACCAACACCAAAGTTAATACTTCCCGAGTTAGCCTCTTTGACGGTATAGACCAAATCAACTTGATCGTCTGAACCAGGAACACGAACCGTTTGTACATCAACCGTTTCAAAAAAGCCCAAGCGGTTTAAGCGCGTTTTTCCGGTATCAATCGCACGCGAATTCAACCAACTGCCTTCCATTTGACGCATTTCGCGGCGTAGGACTTCATCACGAGTGGCGTTGTTACCGATAAAACGAATATCACGGACATAAATACGTTTACCGGCTTCAACATGCACGATGAGAGAAACTTGTTGGGTTTCATCATCAAACTCCGGAATGGTCCGGACTTGAGGATAGGCATAACCGGCTTCACCTAGGACGCGTTTGACACTTTCTTCCAATTGCGTCACCGCCGAGCCCTGATAAGTCTCGCCTAACTCAAAGGGAACCTGAGCCTTAAACTCATCTTCTTTGCCAATCAACTCACCGCGAAATTGAACCTCTTTTACCGTATACGGTAAACCTTCATTCAGATTCAAGGTGATGTAGACACCTTTTTTATCTGGAGAGATAGAAACGTGGGTCGATTCAACTTGGAACTTCAAATAGCCTCGGTCCAAGTAAAAAGTACGTAGTGCTTCAATATCTGCTGCTAGTACCTGCTTTTGATACTTATCATCAGAGAGGAAGTTCCACCACGATAGATCGACATTCAGGTTGAAGCGAGATAAAAGATCTTCATTACTGAACACTTCATTACCGATAAAGTTAATCTGTTGAATTTTTGCCGAAACACCCTCGGTAAAAATAAACTTCAAATCAGCTCGATTGCGCGGTAAAGGCGTAACCACTGCTTTTACGCTGGCGTTATATTTACCGACGCTGTAATAAAAATCTTCTAAGCCTTTTTCGATATTGCTCAGTTTAGTACGATCCAAAGCCTCACCAACTCGAATACCAGAAGCTTCAAGATTTTGTTGCAGTTGCTCTTGTTTAATCGCTTTGTTGCCAGAGAAAGAGACACTCGCAATGGTTGGACGCTCTTGAACTTGTACGATCAACGCGGAACCATCTCGCAGAACTTTTACGTTTTCAAAGTTACCCGAGGCATACAACGCTTGGATAATTTGTGCAACATCTTGAGAATCAACGGTATCGCCAATTCGTACAGGCATTCTCAATAACGCAGCCCCGAGAGCCACTCGCTGCAGTCCTTGAATCTGAATGTCCTGCACTACAAAATTTTCGGCACCACTAACGGATACGCTTGTTGCGAGCAGTGTCGCGAACAGGATTTTTTTCATCGCCATATTTGTTTTAGTTAGTCCTTACTACAACCATTGCCTAATGCGAATCAATCACAGGCGAGTAAAATCGTTAAATATCGCTACCGCCATTAAGGAGAAAATGATCACTCCTCCGAGTCGATAGCCAATTTCTTGTATTTTTTCCGGAACAGGGCGTCGAATCACCGCTTCAATCGCGAAGAACAGTAAGTGCCCACCATCAAGCATTGGCAGAGGAACCAAATTAATAATCCCCAAGTTTATACTGATCAAGGCCAAGAAACCGAGAAAATAAACTAAGCCATAATCAGCCGTTGTCCCAGCCCCTTTAGCAATAGAGATCGGCCCACTAAGATTATTCAGTCCCACATCACCGACAATCAGCTTTTTCAGCATACTGATGGTTAAGTCGATCACTTGGCCTGTCTTTGCAAACGCTTTACCGATCGAGTCGATCACGCCAAACTGTAACTCAAAGCGATACCCCGGCGGCCATTCAGCCATTTGCGGAGCGATACCAGCAAACCCTATCGTTTGTCCAGATACGCTTCGTGCATCAGGAACCAAAGTAAGCGTTAACCGTTGCCGATCACGTTCAATCCCTATCTCTAACGTTTGATTAGGATGTGCCTGAATCTCCGTCACCGCCTGTTGCCAAGAGGAAACCGCTTGACCGTTAATGTGCGTTAAGCGATCGCCTACTTGCAGTCCCGCTTTAGCTCCAGCACTACCAGCAGAAATCGTCGCTAATACCGTCGATACTTCAGGTACAAAAGGTTTAAATCCTAGCGCTCCCATAGCAGACTCTGTTTCTGGGTTAAAGTTCCATGACGCTAGGTCAAAAGTCTTGATTTGCTCGATGCCAATGTCATCTGGAGAAGCGACTGTCAAGGTTAGGCTCTGGTTACCAATATGGCGAATTAATCCCATATTGACTGACTCCCAATCCAGCGTCTTCACGCCTGATACGGCCTTAATTTCCATACCAGGCTTTACTCCGGCCTCTGCAGCAATCGAGTATGGCGCGACGTCACCAATCACCGGTTTGACCGCAGGTACACCAATAATAAAAACCAACCAGTAAGCGAAAAGAGCGAACAAAAAGTTAAAAGCTGGCCCCGCAGCAACAATCGCTGTGCGTTGCCATAATGATTTTTTATCAAAAGCGAATGGATACTGCTCGCGGGGAATATCGTCTACTCGGCTATCGAGCATTTTGACGTAGCCACCGAGTGGAACAACCGAAATACTGTACTCCGTTCCGTCTTTACCCATACGTTTCCAAATCGCTCGTCCAAAGCCAATTGAAAACTTTTCTACTTTAACGCCGCACTTTCTTGCCACCCAAAAATGCCCGTACTCATGGACGGCGACTAAAATGCCTAAGGCGACAATAAAGGCAACGAAGTTCCATAAAATGCCACTCATAACATACGCTCTTTCAAGTGTTGATTAGCCAGACTGCGCGCCATTGTATCTAGCTCGAGTAGGCTTTCCAAGTGATAGGAATGTAACGGACTGTTTGCCCCGCACACGGTCGACAATACCTTTTCATTAATCACAGCAATATCAGTAAAACGAATCTGCCCTCGTAAAAAGGCCTCAACGGCCACTTCATTCGCCGCATTGAGCGACGTAGTGGCATGCTGGCCGAGATAACACGCGTCTATCGCCAATTGCAAACAAGGGTAACGCTGATAATCAACCTCCATAAAGGTCAACTCACTCAAACGAGTAAAGTCTAGCGGTTCAACGCCTGCACTGACCCGCTGAGGATAGGCCAGCGTTTGTGCAATCGGCGTCGCCATATCTGGCTCGCCGAGCTGTGCAATCACCGAACCATCCCGATATTGGACCATTGAATGGATCACTGATTGAGGGTGGATCAAAACCTTAAGCTGTTCACGAGACGCGTTAAATAGCCACTTAGCCTCAATATACTCAAGCCCTTTGTTCATCATGGTTGCAGAATCAACCGATATTTTGGGCCCCATCGACCAATTAGGGTGAGCAATCGCTTGTTCTGGAGTCACTTGAGCTAAAGTCTCAATATCGGCATAACGAAATGGCCCGCCGGACCCCGTCAGCAGAATATGGGAAACGCCCTGTTCTTGTAAATTACAGCGTCCGAGCTGAGTTTGAATATCAACGGGTAAACATTGAAAAATCGCATTATGTTCACTGTCGACGGGCAATAATTCAGCCCCATAGTGCTCAACCGCATCAATAAACAACTGCCCAGACATGACCAAGGCTTCTTTGTTGGCTAAGAGAACTCGCTTCCCGGCTTTAACCGCGGCCATCGTCGGTAACAGACCTGCAGCACCGACAATCGCCGCCATCACAGTATCAACATCATCGCTAGCAGCAACATGACACATTGCCTCTTGGCCATACAACACTTCGGTTGGCAGTGAAAGTCCAGCTAATTGGGAGGATAACAACTGTGCCGCTTGTGGCGTCGCCATTACGGCATACTTAGGTCGCCATGTTTGGCAAAGCTCGCGCATTTTGTTGACATTACTACCCGCCACCAAAGCAACCACACTAAAGTGATCAGGATTCTCGGCCACCACTTTAAGGGTGCTCGCACCAATAGAGCCAGTGGCTCCGAGAATGGTTAATTTACGCATCACAAAAACCGTCATGGTTTATGCTGATGAAGGCGTGCTTCACCAGCATTAAAATAAGAAATAGCATAAAGCAAATACAGGGAAAGCAGCCGTCAGACTATCCACTCGGTCTAAAATACCACCGTGACCAGGAATGATTTTACTGCTGTCTTTAATGCCAGATACCCGCTTAAACATACTTTCCACCAAATCGCCCAAGACTGAGATCACTACGGTAACCAAAATGGTCAATAGCATGATAGTGGTAGACGCAAATTGAATATTAAACCAACTGGCGCATAACCAACCCACCAACATGGCAGCAATAACCCCACCGACTAAGCCTTCAATAGTTTTATTCGGACTGACAGCTGGAGCCATTTTACGCTTGCCAAAACTTTTGCCGGAAAAGTAAGCCCCACTGTCCGCGGCCCACACAATCAAACAGACATAAAGTACCAATTTCGCCCCGTGATAACTGTCGGAGACAATATGTTCAGAGCGTAAAAAAATCACACTCCAAAAAAAAGGCAATAATGTCAGCACGCCAAAGAGATGACGCACAGCATTGGAATTTTCCCAGCAAGCTCGTGATTTAGGATAGGTAATGGCTAAACCACTAGCGACAATCCACCATAGTGAGCCGATCACTAAGATGCCATAATGCATCGGTTGCAAGGCACTTAATACCGAAAGCTGAGGTACAAGCAACCAATAACTTATTGCACCAACCACCAGACCGGGTAATAAGGCAAGATAACGAGAGGAAGAAGAAACGAATTGCGTCCATTCCCATAAGCCCAATAACGTTACTACGCCCAACGCCAAAATAAAGCCAGATTGCGGGAGCCAAAAAATGCCAGCAATCACTAAAGGGGCAAGTAAAAGCGCAGTAATAATTCTTTGCTTCAAACTGAGAAGTCCTATTTTATGGTGTCATTAACGCTTTGACTTGCTCACCGGTACAACCAAATCGGCGCTCACGATTAACAAACCAAGTCACAGCTTCAATTAAACTTTCTTCACCAAACTCAGGCCAATAAACAGGAGTAAAATACATTTCTGCATAAGCCAACTGCCAAAGAAGGAAGTTACTGATCCGGCATTCACCACTGGTGCGAATCAGTAAATCCACTTCAGGAAGATCAGCCATCGTTAAATGTTCAGCGATCAATGTCTCGTTAATATCCGTGACACTGAGTTCATCACGACTGATTTTAAGAGCAATATGGCGCATCGCCTGAGTGATATCCCATTTTCCACCGTAATTCGCCGCAATATTAATCACCATGCCCGTATTATGCTGAGTCAGCGCTTCAGCTTGGGCGATTTTACTTTGTAACCGCTCACTGAATCGACTGGTATCACCAATAATACGTAAACGCAGGTTATTTTTGTGCAGTTTTTTGACCTCGGTCGATAAGACACGAAGAAATAACTCCATCAACACGCCGACCTCTTCCTCAGGACGTCGCCAATTTTCACTGCTAAAGGCAAATAAAGTCACGGCTCTGATCCCCAGTTTTGCTGCGGTAGAAACCGTTTTACGCACCGCAGCAACCCCGTTTTTGTGACCAAAGATCCGAGGTTTACCTTGTGCTTTTGCCCAACGACCATTGCCATCCATAATAATGGCGATATGCTGAGGGAGAACATCTAACGAGAGCTGCGAATTTTGCATAGAAACGTAATAAAGAAAAAAGATGGTGAAGAGTAGCATAAAAAAACGCTGTGCTGTGAGCACAGCGTTTTCCTGTTAGGGTTTTGTAGAAATTAAACTTCCATGAGTTCTTTTTCTTTAACCGCTAAGATGTCATCAATTTTCTTGACAGCCGCATCGGTCAGTTTTTGAATTTCATCTTGAGCCTTACGCTCTTCATCTTCTGAAATTTCTTTATCTTTCAATAACGCTTTTAGATCGTTGTTGGCGTCACGACGAATATTGCGCACGGCTACTCGACCACCTTCCGCTTCACCACGGACGATTTTAACAAGATCACGGCGACGCTCTTCCGTTAATGGTGGCAGTGGAACACGAATCACGGTTCCTGCTGACATTGGGTTTAACCCTAAATCAGACATAAGAATCGCTTTTTCAACTTTTGGCGTAAGTTCTTTATCAAATACCGTAATCGCTAATGTACGTGCATCTTCAGCAATCACGTTGGCAATTTGGCTTAGAGGTGTTGACGCACCGTAGTACTCAACAGAGAGGCCAGATAGTAGGCTTGGGTGAGCGCGACCAGTACGAATCTTTGATAGATTGTTCTTTAGCGCTTCTACACTTTTATCCATACGCTCTTGAGCGTCTTTTTTGATCTCATTAATCACAATATCACCTTAATTCTTATTTCATTTCGAGAGTGATTATACAGCGGAGCTGATCAGCGTACCTTCCGCTTCACCCATAACCACACGGCGTAATGCGCCAGGCTTGTTCATATTAAAGACACGGATTGGCATGTTGTGATCGCGAGCCAGAGTAAAGGCCGCCAAATCCATCACTTTAAGTTCTTTATCCAGTACATCGTTGTAACCCAGCTTATCATACAGTTGCGCATCTGGATTGGCTACAGGGTCAGCACTGTAGACGCCGTCTACTTTTGTCGCTTTGAGAACCACGTCAGCTTCAATTTCGATACCACGTAAACAAGCGGCAGAATCGGTTGTGAAAAACGGGTTACCCGTACCAGCAGAAAAAATTACTACACGACCTTGACGTAATTGACTGATCGCGTCAGCCCAATTGTAGTCGTCACATACCCCTTTAAGTGGGATAGCAGACATCACGCGCGCATTCACGTAAGCTCGATGTAGGGCGTCACGCATCGCAAGGCCATTCATCACTGTCGCCAACATGCCCATATGGTCACCCACAACACGGTTCATTCCCGCTGCCGCTAAGCCTGCACCACGGAATAAGTTGCCACCACCAATGACGACACCCACTTGAACACCTAATTCGACCAATTCTTTTACTTCTTGTGCCATACGATCAAGCACGGTCGGATCGATACCAAAACCTTCTTCACCTTGAAGCGCTTCACCGCTCAATTTTAATAAAATACGTTGATATGCGGGTTTAGGGTTTGTTGTCATGGACTTTACCTTTCAAAAAGTATCGTTAGTTAACAGTCATAAATAAACTTACTGCGTAAATGTATTGATGATCATTACCATCGTGAGTTCGAAAACCGCTCTCTTTAACCGTCGAGGGAGTGATATTCGTAAAAAGACCGCAGCCATGGCCACGGTCTTTATCTTGGTCATCAAAAAGGCAATTAACCTTTCTGAGCCATAGCCACTTCTTCAGCGAAGCTCAGGCCTTCTTGTTTTTCGATACCTTCACCTACTTCTAGGCGAACGAAAGTCGATACTGAAGCGCCTTTCTCTTTCAAAATTTCACCAACAGTTTTCTTTGGCTCCATAACGAAAGGTTGACCAGTTAGAGAAACTTCACCGGTGAATTTCTTCATACGGCCTTCAACCATTTTCTCTGCGATCTCTTTTGGCTTGCCTTCGTTCATTGCGATTTCAACTTGAACTTCACGCTCTTTCGCAACAACATCAGCCGGTACATCTTCAGGATTAACGTATTCAGGGCGAGAAGCCGCTACGTGCATCGCGATGTGTTTTAGAGTTTCTGCATCGGCATCACCAGCAACCACAACACCAATACGAGAACCATGGCTGTATGCAGCCAAAGCTTTACCTTCAGCGTATTGAACGCGACGGATATTGATGTTTTCGCCGATTTTAGCAATAAGAGTAACACGAGCATCTTCAAACTGTGCTTGTAGCTCTTCTAGGCTTAGTTTTGATGCTAACGCTGCTTCAGCGACTTCGTTAGCGAATGCTAGGAAGTTGCCATCTTTAGCAACGAAATCGGTTTGACAGTTGATTTCAACCAAAGCGGCAGAACCTTCTGCTTCTTTGATGATGATCGCGCCTTCAGCAGCGATATTACCTGCTTTTTTAGCCGCTTTTGCAGCACCGCTTTTACGCATATTTTCGATGGCAAGTTCGATGTCACCGTTGGTTTCAACGAGTGCTTTCTTACATTCCATCATACCTGCGCCAGTACGTTCACGCAGTTCTTTTACTAGAGCAGCAGTAACAGCCATTCTCTATTCCTCAGTTGATTCAGGATTAAAAATTGGGGGCCTAATGATTTGGCCCCCAATACTAACTATGACTTAGCCCATGTAGTATTCTACAGAAGGCTAAGTAAGACTAAGAGCCGCTATTATTCCGCTTCTACAAAGCCGTCTTTTTCAGCAACTGCCGCTACGTCTTTGTTACGACCTTCGTTTACTGATTCAGCTGCAGCGTTCAGGTATAGTTGAACGGCACGGATCGCATCGTCGTTACCTGGGATGATGTAATCAATACCATCTGGGTTAGAGTTAGTATCAACAACAGCAAACACTGGAATGCCTAGGTTGTTTGCTTCTTTAACTGCAATGTGCTCGTGATCAGCGTCGATAACGAATAGAGCGTCAGGTAAACCGCCCATGTCTTTGATACCACCAAGAGATTTCTCAAGCTTGTCCATTTCACGAGTACGCATTAGCGCTTCTTTCTTGGTTAGCTTGTCGAAAGTGCCATCAGTCGCTTGAACTTCAAGTTCTTTTAGACGCTTGATTGATTGACGAACGGTTTTCCAGTTAGTTAGCATACCACCTAACCAACGGTTGTTTACGTAGTATTGATTGCTTGCAATCGCTGCTTCTTTTACTGCTTCAGAGGCTGCGCGCTTAGTACCTACGAAAAGTACTTTACCTTTTTTGTCGCCGATTTTCACTAGCTCAGCCAGTGCTTCGTTGAACATTGGTACGGTTTTTTCTAGGTTGATGATATGAACTTTGTTACGAGCGCCAAAAATGAATGGTTTCATTTTTGGGTTCCAGTAACGAGTCTGGTGACCGAAGTGAACACCAGCTTTTAGCATATCGCGCATTGATACAGTTGCCATGAAATAATCCTCTATGGGGTTAGGCCTCCACATCCCCCATGTCTCCGACTCCTCAACGTTTATAACGCAGGAAGCACCCCGGAACATGTGTCGGAATGTGTGTGATTTAAAGATAAATGTGTGTGGACTCGGGCAGTTTCGCCGTTACGAAGAAATCAGGCCGATGTTCCGGCGCGTTTTATATCATATTTAGCACTAATCTGACTAGCAAAAATTGTGGCGTAGGCGCTTGGATTGAACCAGCGAGAGCGATGATGAGCAAGAAAATCCATCTTACTATTGATCATCAGGAGATGCGTCATTTAACCTAGCTAACCATCGCGCTTAATCATTCTTATTTACACCGCTTCTTGCGCTTCCTTTTCTCACTGTTACAATATTGCGATTAGCACCCAGTGCCTAAAATTTGAATAGAGAAAGCCGATGTCTGTAAAAATTAAAAATGCTCAAGAAATAGGAAAAATGCGTGTAGCGGGGCGATTGGCTGCGCAAGTTTTAGAAATGATTGAACCTCACGTCAAAGCTGGCGTGACCACTGAACACCTTAACCAACTTTGCCACGATTATATTACCGAAGTTCAAGGCGCTATTCCTGCCCCTCTTAACTATCATGGCTTTCCAAAATCGATTTGCACATCGATTAACCATATCGTGTGCCATGGTATTCCGGCTGAACAAGACTCGCAATTTGGTCAACTGCTTCGCCCTGCCGTCTTAAAAGAGGGTGACATTATGAACATCGATATTACCGTCATTAAAGATGGTTATCATGGTGATACCTCAAAGATGTTCTTAATTGGTGATGTGCAGCCAGCCGACAAACGTTTATGTCTAGTCGCTCAAGAGTGTCTCTATTTGGCCTTAAAAAAAGTGAAACCAGGCGTACAACTCGGCGAAATTGGTACCGCGATAGAGAAATACATCAAAACCAATAATAAAAATAACCCGCGTTCAAAATTCTCGATTGTTCGTGACTACTGTGGTCATGGTATCGGTGCAGAGTTTCATGAAGAGCCACAAGTAGTGCACTACAAAAATAGTGACCGCACACTGCTTCGTGAAGGGATGATTTTTACCATTGAGCCGATGATCAATGCGGGTAAATTTGGTTGTCGCTTGGATGATGAAGATAACTGGACCGTCTATACCGCCGATAGTAAGAACTCGGCTCAATGGGAGCACACCATTTTGGTTACCGCAGATGGCTGTGAAATTCTCACGCTACGTAAAGAAGAGACCATCCCACGTATTTTCCACAATGTTTAATCCTGCCCGATAGTCGGTAAAGGGAGCTTGAGCTCAGCGCTTGATTTCTGTTAGATTGAGCATTCACACTGAGTTCACTCCCTGGCATGGACCGCACTGTTATGGCTTATTTATCCCCGCTGAATTACACCGATCAACAGCTCACGGTTGAGCAATTAAAACAGCAACTCGACCTTTTTTCTGCCTACCAGCGCCAAGCGTTTCTCTCTCGCCATCCGGTCAGTGATCTCGTGGTTGGCCGTGCCGATTATATGGATATGCTCCTGAATCGTCTTTGGCAATATTTTGGGTTTGATAAACTCAATGACCTCTGTCTGGCCGCTGTTGGCGGATACGGAAGAGCTGAATTACATCCCTTATCAGATATTGATATCTTAGTCGTCTCTACGACCCGATTAGCCGATGATATTGGCAGTAAAGTCAGCCAATTCATTACCTTATTATGGGACTTGCGCCTAGAAGTCGGCCATGCTGTACGTACTGTAGAAGAGTGTATTGAGATTGGTAAAGCGGATTTAACCGTGGCCACCAATTTGCAAGAGGCACGCTTGTTGTGCGGCAGTGACCGTATTTTCCAACGTTTACAATCAGCCATTCATAGCGAATCTTTTTGGCCAAGTGAATGCTTCTATCAAGCTAAAATAAAAGAGCAACGTGAACGCCATGCTCGATACCACGATACGGCCTATAATCTTGAGCCCGACATTAAATCAACGCCTGGCGGTCTAAGAGATATTCATACCTTAAGCTGGGTTGCTCGTCGCCACTTTGGGGCGACATCACTGTATGAAATGAGCCGCTTCGGCTTTCTTACTGACGCTGAATTTCGTGAACTGGCCGAATGCCAAGATTTTTTGTGGCGAGTTCGCTTCGCTCTGCATCTTGAACTAAAACGTTATGACAATCGACTCGGTTTTGCTCATCAAGCTCAAGTCGCCGAACATCTTGGATTTACTGGCGAAGGCAACCGAGCGGTCGAAAAAATGATGAAGGAGTTCTATCGCACCTTACGCCGCGTATCTGAACTCAATAAAATGCTCTTGAAGTTGTTTGATCAAGCGATCTTAAACCGTGGTGAAGAGATCAAAGCCGAGATGATTAATCACGACTTTCAGCGTCGTGGTTCATTAATTGAAGCTCGAAAGCCCGCTCTATTTCAAGCTCGACCTGAAACCATTCTCGATATGTTTTTGCTCATGGCCAATGACTCGAGCATTGATGGGGTTGCCCCTTCTACGATGCGCCAATTAAGAACCGCACGGCGACGATTGAACAAATTTTTGCATACGATTCCTGCTGCGCGTGAAAAGTTTCTCGCGCTAACCCGTCACCCTAATGCGCTTCACAAAGCGTTTGGACAAATGCATAAATTGGGCGTATTGGCCGCTTATTTACCGCAATGGAGTCAGATAGTTGGGCAGATGCAATTTGACTTGTTTCATGTCTATACCGTTGATGAGCACAGCATTCGTCTACTAAAACATATCCATCTGTTTAATGACCCAAAAAACCATCAACGTCATCCTATTTGCTGTGAGATTTTCCCGAAAATACAAAAAAAAGAACTGCTGATCCTCGCGGCCATTTTCCATGATATTGCCAAAGGTCGCGGCGGCGATCATTCAGAAATAGGTGCGAGTGAAGCTTACGATTTTTGTATCGAACACGGCCTCTCTAAGCCAGAAGCAAAACTGGTGGCTTGGTTAGTCCAAAATCACTTATTAATGTCCGTCACCGCTCAACGGCGCGATATTTATGATCCAGACGTGATCATCGAATTTGCTAAAAAAGTCCGCGATGAAGAGTATCTGGAATACTTGGTCTGTTTAACGGTGGCTGATATTTGCGCCACTAATCCAGACCTATGGAACAGTTGGAAACGAACCTTACTGGCGGAACTCTTTTACTCAACGCAAAGAGCATTAAGACGCGGGCTTGAACACCCTGTTGATGTTCGAGAACGAATTCGTCATAACCAACAAATGGCGTCGGCACAGCTACGTAAAGAAGGCTTCCATAGCCGTGAAATCGAGCAATTGTGGCAACGATTTAAAGCCGATTACTTTTTACGCCATACTCACAAACAAATAGCATGGCATGGTATGCACATTTTAACGCACTCATCACCTACTGAACCTTTGGTCTTAATCAGTAAAAAAGCCACGCGCGGTGGTACCGAAGTGTTTGTGTATACCAAAGATCAGCCCGCATTGTTTGCAACCGTGGTCGCCGAATTAGACCGTCGAAACCTGAATGTTCATGACGCGCAAATCATGACCAGTAAAGACGGCTATGTTTTAGATACCTTTATGGTCTTAGATCACAACGGCCAAGCAATTGAAGAAAACCGTCATCATGCGTTAATTAAGCATTTAAGCCATGTATTGACCGATGGCCGTCCAACGAGACTCAAAACACGCCGCATCCCACGTAATCTGCAACATTTCACGGTTCGAACTCAGGTAGATTTTTTACCAACAAAAAGCAAAAAACGCACCTTAATGGAGCTGGTTGCTCTCGATACTCCTGGATTACTGGCCACCATAGGAGCGACGTTTGCCGAATTAAACTTAGATTTACATGGGGCAAAAATTACTACCTTAGGGGAGCGCGCAGAAGACTTATTTATTTTAACCAATCAACAAGGGGCTAAACTCACAGACCAAGAGCAAAGTACCCTACGTGAACGATTAATTGATACTATTGCTCAGCTCTCTTCTTCTCACCAAGAAGCTTTATCGCCTTAATCACTCAAAACAATGCAGAGGATGCTTATGTTTCCACAACTCACCAGCTTGGGAATCGATCAACCCCATACGATTGAACGTTACTCATTGCGCCAAGAGGCGCAAAAAGATGTGCTAAAAATCTATTTCAAGAAACAAAAAGGTGAGTTTTTTGCTAAAAGTGTCAAATTTAAATACCCAAGACAGATCAAAACGGTTTTGGTCGATGGCGGTACTCACCAATACCGAGAAATTAGCGAAATCAATCGTACTCTTACTTTAGTCATTGATGAGTTGAACCAACTCACACGTAATGAGAACGCCGGAGATAACGGCAGTGAGGTGGACGTTAAACAAAAAATATTGAGTGATTTACGTCACTTAGAGAAAGTAGTGGCCAGCAAAATTTCTGAAATTGAAGCCGATCTGAACAAGCTTTAGTTTGGCTTACCTATAAGGGAGCCTCTGCTCCCTTATGGGTGACTGATCAACACGACGTAACTGTGCTTAGTTTAGCCATCCCGCCCACTGCCCAACAAAAAACAGCATGATAGCCGCCATGATACCCGCGACGATATCATCGAGCATAATTCCTACGCCACCTTCGACTTGCTTATCCAGCCATCCAATTGGCCATGGTTTGACCATATCAAAAAAACGAAAGAGCACGAATCCCGTAACAATCCATTGCCAATCAAAGATTGGCAATTGCAGTAACGGAACAATAGACATGGTGATCCAAAAACCAGCAAACTCATCCCAAACAATCGAACCATGATCGTGAACTTGCATATCTGTTGACGTCACTTGGCAAATTTTCACACCGAGAATGCACGCCATTAAGACGACGAAAAGATAGGCAAATAAGGGCAGTTGCACTAGAAGTAGATACAGAGGAATAGAAGCTAATGTCCCCATCGTACCGGGAATGATCGGCGATAAACCACTGCCAAATCCGGTCGCCAGTAGATGCCAAGGATTGCGTAGTGAAAGACGAGAAAGAGGATGGCTCATGCGGATTCCTTAAAATGATCATAACCAGTCAACGACCAGTCGACTTTTTGCCCATGGTTGAGTAAGTCAAACACGCCATGAGGACGAATTTGACCAATGCAGGTGATAGGCGTCGCAGTATGTGCCAAAGCACTTGCTAACGATCCTTTATTCTCTTCAGGCACCGTAAAGCAGAGCTCGTACTCTTCACCACTGGTTAATGCATACTGCTGCGCAATAAGCGGATCCCCCGTGTACTGCACTAACGCTTCAGATAACGGCAAGGTATGCAAATCAAGGCTCGCTCCCACTTGAGAAGCACTTAAAATATGGGTTAAATCCGCGACTAGGCCATCAGAAATATCAATCGCTGATGAGGCTAAATTGAGCAAGGCTTGTCCAGCGAGAACTCGTGGGGTCGATACGTAATGACGTAACTCTAACACTGATGCACAAGGTAGAGTACGTTTACTCGCATCGAGTACCACCTCAAGTCCCGCTTTACTGTCGCCGAGTTGACCTGTGACATAAATCCAGTCCCCGACTTTTGCACCAGAGCGTAACAAGGCTTTATCTTGCGGTACAAAACCTTGCACGGTGAGAGTGATACTCAACGGACCTTTGGTGGTATCACCACCAATCAATTGTACATTGTAGTAGTTCGCTAAATCAAAAAAGGCGTCACAAAATGGAGTAAGCCAATTGGGGTTAATCTCAGGTAAAGTAAGTGCCATCGAGACCCAAGCAGGGGTTGCCCCCATCGCGGCTAAATCACTGATATTAGAAGCAAGGGCTTTATGTGCCACCCATGCTGGATTAGCATTAGCCAGAAAATGAGTCCCTGCAACTAAGGTATCGGTACTGATAGCCAGCCGAACATTCTCTGGTACATTGACGATTGCACAATCATCCCCCAGAGCTAAATGGACATCTTTACGCTGTGGTTGACGTGCCGCCAAATAGTGTTCAATAAAGTTAAATTCACCTAACATGGATGATTCTCTAGCCAGACCAACGAATCCACCGAATGATTCATTCATACGATGTAAATGCGGTTAGTAAAACTAAGCCCATCAATAACACTCGCTCAACCGTTGTAGATGGACTCATTGGTCGATTTTATCTATAAAAAAGGCCAGCGAATGCTGACCTTTTATGCCAAAACTGATTACGCTTTTTTGCGTACATGAGGCGCGGCTTTATCAAGCACGCCATTCACAAACTTATGGCTATCTTCTGCTGCAAACACTTTTGCTAGCTCAATGGCCTCGTTAATCACGACCTTATAAGGAACATCTTCGCGTCGAGTCATTTCATACATCGCTAGACGAAGTAGCGCAAGTTCCATCATATCCAAATCTTGCATCGGACGAGAAACAAAAGGACGTAGTTTGCTATCTAGCTCGGTATGATTGAGCACAACGCCGACAAGCAGATCACGGAAATAGGTCACATCGGTTTGTGGAGCCGATAGCGCAGGCTCTGCTGCATGATGTTCTTCTTCATCATACTTACCACCGGATAAGAACTGCTCTTCAATAGTCGCCACATTCTCTTTAGTAATTTGCCACGAATAAATAGCTTGTAGCGCAAATTGACGTGCATTACGACGTGCGGCTGGTTTCACACTGGCCCCCATTAGGAATCGATTTCAGAAAGAACGTTTATCATCTCAAGTGCGCTAAGTGCTGCTTCTGCACCTTTATTACCAGCCTTGGTTCCTGCGCGTTCAATAGCTTGATCGATAGTATCAACAGTTAATACACCAAACGCGACAGGAATACTGAATTCCATCGACACTTGGGCTAACCCTTTATTCATTTCACTGCAAACATAGTCAAAGTGTGGTGTACCACCACGAATAACCGAACCCAGTGACACTATCGCATCAAATTTGCCTGTTTTGGCAACGCGCTGAGCCACCAGTGGCAGCTCAACCGCACCAGGACAACGCACAACGGTAATATTCTCGTCGCTAACTTGACCATGACGCTTTAAAGTATCGATGGCACCAGACAGCAGACTTTCGTTAATAAAACTGTTGAAACGAGAAATCACAATCGCAACTTTGGCATGGGGGGCTGGGAAACCACCTTCGATCACTTTCATAAGCTTTCCTTTAACTCTGTTCATCAAGTGAGAATCGCCGGATTCTAGCACAAATTTGTGAACGATATCTAATAGTAATTTGCCGCCACAAGGGCGGCCTATCGTGCAGACTTAACGAGCCGAACGTAGAATAACTGGCTTACTCGCTGATATACTCGACAACATTTAAGCCAAATCCACCCAAGGCGTGGTATTTCTTATTGGCTGAAGAGAGCAAACGCATATCACTGACGCCTAAATCGGCAAGGATCTGTGAGCCAACCCCGACCCGTCGAGATGTCCCTTGCTTTTTCGCCATCGTTGGGGCTGCGCCTTTATCTTGCTGTTCAAACATTTTAACGCGATGGATAAGCAGATCAGTGGACTCTTCATTACCAAGAATCACCAACACGCCCCCTTCTTGACCAATACGTTGCATGGCTTTATCCAAAGTCCAACTACGATCGGCGCTGCGATCGCTACGTAATAGATCAGTAAAGGTATCTTGTAGATGAACACGCACTAAAGGCGCTTGCTGACTCACGCTCTCTTTGCACAAAGCAAAATGAATTTGATTGTCAATGATATCGCGATACGTCACCAGCTCAAATTCACCGAATTCGGTTGGCAATTGGCATTGCGCGACCCGTTCGATGGTGGTTTCTGTATTATTACGATACTCAATTAAATCGGCAATAGTACCTAATTTGATGTCGTGTTTTTTAGCAAAAACTTCCAGATCGGGGCGACGAGCCATACTGCCATCGTCATTGAGGATCTCGACAATCACTGACGCAGGCTCAAGCCCGGCAAGACGTGCTAAATCACAACCGGCTTCGGTATGACCTGCGCGGGTGAGCACCCCGCCATCTTGCGCTGCTAATGGAAAAATATGTCCAGGTTGAACTAAATCGGCCGCTTTAGCCTCTTTGGCTACCGCAGCTTGCACCGTACGTGCGCGATCAGCCGCTGAAATCCCCGTCGTTACGCCTTCTGCTGCTTCAATCGATACCGTAAAGTTAGTGGTATACTGTGCGTTATTATCCTGCACCATCGGAGCTAATCCTAGATGCTGGCAACGACTTTTAGTCATGGTTAAACAAATCAATCCGCGCCCATGAGTCGCCATAAAATTGATCGCTTCTGGTGTGATATGCTCTGCGGCCATGATTAAATCGCCTTCATTTTCGCGATCTTCATCGTCCATCAAGATAACCATTTTACCTAAGCGAATATCTTCGATAATGTCTTGTGGGGTACTAATTGACATGACTGTTGTCCTATATTTTGTCTTATTGCGTCACGTATGATTACGCAAAACCATTTTGTTGTAAGAATTCCATTGTCATTCGAGAAGGTGATTCGGGCTCATTCTGACCACCGACCAATAAACGTTCTAAATATCGAGCAAGCACATCCACTTCGAGGTTCACCTTGCGACCAGGTTGAAAGCCATCAATGGTCGTTTCTAACGAGGTATGCGGCACGATGGTCAGCTTAAAGGCATTTTTTCGTAACCCATTGACGGTTAAGCTAATCCCATCAATAGTGATCGAGCCTTTTTCAGCAACATACCGAGTTAACTCATTCGGTAAGCTCACCCACAATTCAATCGCACGCCCCACCCACTGGCGTTCAATAATTTCACCAATCCCATCAACATGTCCCGACACAATATGCCCACCAAAACGCGTCGTCGGAAGCATGGCTTTTTCTAAGTTGAGTTTTTCTCCGACTTGATAGTGAGCAAACGCTGATTTATTGAGTGTTTCTAATGAGAGATCAGCTCGATAATGTTGCGAACTGACATCAATAACGGTTAAACACACACCGTTAGTAGCAATGCTATCGCCGAGTTTAACATCACTCATATCGAGTTTTCCCGTAGCAACGGTAATGGTGACGTCTTCACCTTGGCGAGTCATCTCAACCAAGGAGCCCACAGCTTCTATAATTCCGGTAAACATAATCAGTTATCTTATTGGGTTGAGGTGAGAGTTGCGGTTAGGCGAAGATCTGGGCCGACCATTCGACAGTCTTGAATGACTAATCCTAATGCTTGATCCATATGAGTAAAACCTAAAGCGCCTAATAAACCACGGCCGTCACTGCCCATGATTTTCGGCGCAAGGTAGATGATTAGTTCATCTACCAGTTGCTGCTCAAGCAAGCTTTTGGCCAATGTTGGCCCAGCTTCTACCCAAAGATGATTGATCTGATACTGTTCAGCCAAACTGGCTAAGATATCACGCAGATCGAGCTGTTGATGTTCATTCAATGGCACACACAGTTCCGCGTCTTGTTCTGCTACACGAATTATCGGTGAAGCGGTGGCATAAAGAGCCAGTGATTGGTGCAATTGATGCTGGCGGTCAAGTATCACACGAGTTGGCTGGTGAAGTTCAGCATGAGGGTATTGCTGTTGCACATCGGCTGGTAATTCAGACCAACGTACCGCTAATGAGGCGTTATCGGCGACCACCGTTTGACTGGTTGATAACACCGCTCCTGCTTGCGCTCGATATACTTGAACATCTTGCCGTGCTTGAGCTGAGGTTATCCATTGACTTTCACCATTAGCCAGTGCCGTTTGTCCATCTAGACTGGCCGCTAATTTTAGCTGAACATAAGGCATTCCGGTTTGCATCCGTTTAATAAACGCCGGATTGAGCGCCTTGGCGTCCGCTTCTAATAAACCAACTTCCACCTCAATTCCTGCTTCTCGCAACATAGCAATGCCGCGTCCAGAAACTTGTGGATTAGGATCTTGCATCGCGCAAATCACCTTTGCTACTCCGGCTTGAATTAACCCTTCAGCACAAGGAGGCGTTCGTCCGTAGTGAGAACAAGGCTCTAGTGTCACATAAGCGGTCGCACCACGAGCGTGCTCTTTAGCCATCCGCAAAGCGTGCACCTCGGCATGTGGTTGACCAGCTCGATAATGGAAACCTTCGCCAACAATGCGGCCTTGTTGAGTAATCACACACCCAACCTTTGGATTCGGCGCCGTGGTAAAGCGTCCGCGCTGAGCAAGTTGAATGGCTCGCGCCATCATTTGATAATCGACAGCAGAAAAGTTTGACATCATCGGACTCACGTTCAATTTTCTAATTTAGCAATCTCTTCACCAAATTCGCGAATATCTTCAAAACTACGATAAACCGAAGCAAAGCGAATGTATGCCACCTTATCTAACTCTTTCAGTTGTTCCATCACTAAATTACCGATCAATTCACTCGGAACTTCCCGCTCGCCGGTGGCGCGTAATTTAGATTTAATGGTACTGATCGCTAACTCAATCGCATCGGCGCTAACAGGGCGTTTTTCTAAAGCGCGTAGCATCCCACCGATCATTTTTTCTTCATCAAACGGCTCTCGATTACCGTTGGATTTGATGACTCTTGGCATCACTAGCTCTGCGGTTTCAAACGTGGTGAAACGTTCGCTACAAGTCAAACATTGCCGACGACGGCGCACTTGGTGACCATCAGCCACTAGACGAGAATCGATAACTTTTGTTTCGTTTTCAGAGCAAAAAGGACAATGCATATTACCTCCCTAGCAAGGTGATCAGTGTACCGGAAATGGGCATATGAACAAAAGGAAAAGGGGCCAACAAGCCCCTTTTCCTGATTGATTTAGTCAAATTTGTTAAGCGCCTCTATCGATAAACAGCAGCACATCATATTCAGCAGTTAAATGGCTTTAACTGCGTAATAAATAATTTCCTTTACCAACCCATTTGTAACTGGTCAACTCTTCAAGTCCCATTGGGCCACGAGCATGCAGTTTTTGGGTCGATACAGCGACTTCTGCCCCTAAACCAAATTGCGCACCATCAGTAAAACGAGTCGAAGCATTGACATAAACCGCAGCAGAACCCGCGGTATTAACAAACCGCTCAGCATTGAACAGATCGTTAGTCATGATAGCATCGGAATGGCTGGCATTATGCTCACGCATATGATCGATCGCCTGCTCAACACCACTAACGACTTTAACACCTAAGGTATAACTTAACCATTCGGTATCAAAATCTCCCGCTTGTGCGAGGCGAATATTGTTTGCCTCGGGAAGCAGTGCTTTGGCATGTTCATCGACAACTAACGTCAGTTTATCGTGCAATTGATGCTGCAGTTTTTCTAACAAAGGTTGAGCGATCGCTTGATGAACCAGTAAGGTATCTAATGCGTTGCAGGCTGATGGACGTTGCATTTTGGCGTTTTCAATCACCGCAAGCGACTTATCAAGGTCGGCACTCTCATCAACGAAAATATGGCTGATACCAAAACCGCCAATGATCACTGGAATGGTGCTGTTTTCCTTACACATTTTATGCAGCCCAGCACCACCACGCGGAATGATCATATCGACATACTGATCCATTGTTAATAATTGAGTAACGTATTCACGCTCGGGTTGACTGATATATTGAACGGAAGCCATAGGGAGTTCAGCTTTGCTCAAAGCTAACTGAATCACTTTAACTAACTCAAGATTGGAGAAAAAAGTCTCTTTACCACCACGTAATATCGCAGCATTACCGGTCTTTAAACATAACGCGGCAATATCAATCGTAACATTAGGGCGAGCTTCGTAAATAACGCCCACCACACCAAGGGGAACACGACGACGAGCTAATGACATGCCATTTTCAAGGACTTTACTGTCAATTTCACTGCCGACAGGATCAGGTAAACTGATGACATTACGCACATCATGGGCGATGGACTGTAAGCGTGATTCATTAAGCAGAAGTCTATCGAGCAACGCTTCACTTAAACCTGACGCTTGCCCTAAAGCAATATCCTTGGCATTCGCCGCTAAAATAGCGTCCATATTCGCTTCTAATTCATCCGCAATTATCGCGAGTGCTTGGTTTTTCTGCGCAGTTGAAGCGGTAGCAAGTTGAAACGAGGCCGATTTTGCCGCCTTACCCATTTCGATTAAATCCACGATTCTTCTCCCTATTCTTGAATTACAACCATATTATCACGGTGAATGACTTCAGCGCCGTAATCATAACCAAGAATATCAATGATCATGGTGCTGTGTTGGCCGGCAATTTTACTCAAGTCGCGACTGGAATACGTACTGATACCACGGGCAATCAGATGTTGATGTTGATCTTTCACGCAAATGACCTCGCCGCGCGCAAACTCGCCCGCGACTTTAATAACCCCTTTAGCCAACAAACTGCTGCCTTTACCAAGTAAGGCATTAACCGCGCCTTGATCAATGTACACATCGCCAGCAGCAGCAGGCCCCGCTAAAATCCAACGTTTACGATTTTCTAGTGCTTCTTCAAGAGCTAAAAAGCGTGTGCCTTGTGGCGTGTCGCTTAATGCATCAAAAATGACATTGGGCGCTCGGCCAGCAGCAATAATCACTTCAATCCCAGCTCGACGAGCAATATCGGCCGCTTGCAGCTTAGTCGCCATGCCTCCGGTACCTAATGTTGTGCCACTTCCACCCGCGATTTTTCGCAACGTATCATCAATGGTTTTAACCTCTTTGATTAACTCAGCATTGGGGTCTTTACGCGGATCGGCGGTGAACAAACCTTTTTGATCGGTTAATAATAAAAGCTTATCCGCTGCACACAAAATACCGACTAAGGCCGAGAGATTATCGTTATCACCGACTTTAATTTCATTGGTTGCAACAGCATCGTTTTCATTGACCACTGGAATAATGCCGTGTTCGATCAGCGCATTAATCGTATCTCGCGCATTCAAAAAGCGCTCTCGATCTTCCAAATCAGCACGAGTTAACAGCATTTGACCAATTTTTATGCCGTAAAGCGCAAATAACGACTCCCACGCTTGAATCAACTGGCTTTGACCAACGGCAGCCAATAACTGTTTACTCGATATGGCTTGGGGCAATGCGGGATAACCTAGATGCTCTCGACCCGCTGCAATCGCTCCTGAAGAGACAATCACCACACTGTGGCCTTGTTTTTTTAATTCAGCACATTGACGGACTAACTCAACCATATGTGCACGATCAAGTGCTAACGTTCCACCGGTAAGAACACTGGTTCCTAGCTTCACAACGATGGTTTGTAACGCTGTTTGGCTCTGTTGATTCATTGTCATGATTTTGTCTGTTGAAGAAAACATTTAAGAGGTGATGTTTTAGCAATCCAGCGCCTCTTACACAAGCAGAAAAGGTGCTAAAGAGCACCTTTTTTTAGTGGGAATTATTTCTTACTCTGCTAAGCACTCAATGATCAGTAAAGGAAGTGCTCTTATTAACACGATAAAATGCAACAACCCAATCATTAAGTGATAACGCGGTCATGGTGAAAAAGCAGGCAACCTATAATTAAGCAAATTCAGCCGACTGTTGATGGAGCGATAAACTTAATTCAAAACGTTGCTGCAAAGTTTGAGCTAACTTTTTATGGAAATCCTCTTGGGTACGAATCACTTCAGGCAGCGCCGCTGCCGTCGGTTTACTCTCTTCCCATTCGCCTGCGAGATTATAGCGGCCGATACGGTAATTAGCCTCAAAGCCCGTCTCGGTCGTCGTCAACTCCATCCACCAGCCCCAAAATTCACGTTTTTCGGGCGATTTTTTATCATTGATACAAAAAGCCAAACAATCAAACCAATAAATGCCTTCCTGGCACTGCCCTTCCCGTAAATAGGGACCAATCGCTTTTAACGTCGATAATAAACGATAATGAGTAGGGTATTTTGCTGCCTCTGACATGTAGACTCTCCTTGTTAAGAATGATTATTGCTTTTAATAATCATACGCTTAAAAACGTAGATAATTCTCTCTTAACTAATTTAAGCCAAAAGTCATTCGCAAAGTTGTTCTTCCAGCCACTTTATCGCTAAATCGAGGGATTGCTCATATCCTCGTGTAAGACTTTCACTCTTTATCTGTTTTGATTGCCCACCTTGACTAAAAGTCGCAATCAAATGGTTATCACTAGCAGGAGAAACCGGATCGCCCTCCATTGCCAACGCCAAAATTGGAACTTTAGTACGTCGAGTCGCGAGGAAGCCTTGTACTTTCAATGACCACGCCATCAGTTGAGCCGATAAACTCGGAATATCTACCGCATGTTTACCAATTCGCGACGCTAACACATCCATGTACATTTTCGACATTAGCTTCATTTTTTGCTGAGAAACAAAAATATCATGCACCGGAGCGCCGATAGCGACACACGCTTTAATTTTATCTGATTCAATAAACGATAATCTGACCATCGCATTACCACCAAAGCGAAAGCCAATTAAACCAACTCGACGATGATCAACCCAAGGCAAAGGCGCTAATTGATTAAGTACCGCTTGGTGTAAACAGGAAGAATCTTGCGTTAATGACCAATGATTACTGTGGCCAACAGAGGGCATATCAATCGTTAACATCGCAATATTTCGTTTAGCCAAATAATCACGAAAGAGACGCCACATATCGGTTTGCAAACTATCAAGACCGGCACTAACGATCACCACGGGTTGTGGCTCATCGGTGTGTGATAAATGTAGGTGGCCAAGAATTTTCTTACCTTGATAATCAAACTCTAATGGCTTAATCGTATACTGCGTCAGTTCAGAGGCATGTTTATAAGCAGCATTGGCTAACACTCGCGCTTGAATAGCTAAGGTATCATTTTTTAAATGAGGATAACCGGCAATACTGTAGCAAAGGGAAGCACTAAACATACGTTCTGCCGCCGCTTCTCCCGTTAAGGCTTCACTTTGCTTATGGTAACGCCCGCCGAGCTTTGTCCACTCATACGTCCAATTACCGCTATGATAACCAATCACCGTGTCTAACCACTTTTCATGACTACGAGAATGCTCAGATGAAGCCATGTTAGCGAGGACTTCTTCTTGGTCAATCGGATTAATTCCTAACCAAGCCCACTGTAAACGGCGTAAATTTCGATACCAAGAAAAAGGGTCTTGCTCCATTTTCTGTTCAAAAAACTCACTACTGCTCGGCATGTATTGCGTGAGAGAGGAGGTCTCTTTCGCCTCTTTATGCTGTTGAAAGAGCGTTTCAGATAGGTTGATATTACTTGATTCAGACATGATGCATCTCATTATTAAACCGCTTAGACCTTATAGTAATCAAAAAAAAGGCCCTTTGCAGGGCCATATGTCGATTAATTGCGGGAAACTGGTGATGAATCAATAATTGTCGTTATTTTTGCTTACGATTCACTGGTTCAACATAAGCTAAAGCCATATCCCAAGGTTGTTCAATCCAAGTATCTTGTTCAATATCGACTACGTATTCATCCACTAAATCTTTACCTGCTGGTTTAGCACAAACGGTCACAAATTTAGCTTTCGGGTACATTTCACGTATTTTGCGTGCCGTATCACCGCTATCAACCAAATCATCAACAATAAGAAAACCTTCACCATCATGCTCAGGTGCTTTCAGTACGGTCATATCACGTTGATGGTCATGATCGTAACTTGAGATACAAACGGTATCAACATAACGAATGCCAAGTTCACGCGCTAAAATAGCTGCAGGAACCAACCCACCGCGACTCACACCGAGGATACCTTTCCATTGCTCAGCAGGCATTTGACGCTGGGCTAATTCACGGCAAAAATTTTGCATATTGTCCCAAGTGATTACGAATTTTTTACTCATTGTGATTGAACCTAATTATTTGAAAATAGAGCCTATTTACGCTTCAAGAATAAACTTAATAACAAAGACGATCGCCATAATCCAAACACTAAGCGAAACGTGTCGACCTTTGCCACTCAATAGTTTAATCACGGCGTAAGAGATAAAACCAAGTGCGATACCTTCAGCTATTGAGAAGGTTAAAGGCATTAATAAGCAAGTCACTACCGTCGGTGCCGCTTCTGTAAGATCTCGCCAGTCGATACTTACCAAGCCGGACATCATTAGAATCGCGACATAAAACAACGCACCCGCCGTAGCGTAGGCAGGGATCATTCCCGCTAATGGCGAGAAGAATAATGCAAGTATAAATAAAATGCCAACAACTACCGCTGTTAAGCCCGTGCGACCGCCTGCAGCCACACCTGAAACACTTTCGACATAAGATGTGGTATTCGAGGTGCCCAATAATGCGCCGACAGACGTCGCTGTCGAGTCAGCAAGCAATGCTCGATTTAAACGTGGAATTTTACCATCTTTACCAATGAAACCCGCTTTGTTTGCCACTCCAACGAGAGTTCCAGCGGTATCAAACAGGTCAACAAACAAGAAAGCAAACACAATTGAAATCATGCCGATTTCAAATACGGCTGAAAAATCAAGCTGCATGAAAGTTGGAGCAATACTTGGTGGCGTAGACATGATGCCTCCCCAAGTCACATCGCCAACAATCAACCCTAAAATAGTCACCGCTAAAATAGCGATCATCACCGCCCCTTTAACACCGCGATGAACCAGAGCAATCGTGAAGAAAAAGCTTAACGCCCCCAACACAGCAGGCAACGAGGTAATCGCTCCCATTGACACCAAAGTTGCCGGGTTATCGACCACAATGCCAGCATTTTTAAGCGCGATAAATGCTAAAAACAAGCCAATGCCGGCAGAGATACCCGTGCGTAACGACATTGGAATCGAATTAATGATCCATTCACGAATCTTAAATAGACTCAATAGGATAAATAAAATACCTGAGCAAAATACCGCCGCTAACGCCACTTGCCACGTATACCCCATGCCAAGTACAACAACATAGGTAAAGAAAGCATTTAACCCCATGCCAGGGGCTTGTGCTATCGGGTAGTTAGCGACAAAACCCATAATAAAACAGCCAATCGCTGCCGCTAAACAGGTCGCCACAAAGACAGCACCACGGTCCATTCCTGCATCCGCTAAAATTGCCGGATTCACAAAAATAATATAAGCCATGGTCAGAAACGTCGTGATCCCGGCAATGATCTCAGTGCGCACGGTTGTGCCATTTTCACTGAGTTTAAACAGTTTTTCCAACATGGTAGAATCCTAATACAGACAAAGTAAACGGTTGCGTAATCGATTGGCGAGGATTATAAAGTTATCAACAGATAAATTCCATACACAACTACTATCAATCTGTAGGAAAAAAACGACTTTATCTATGCTAAAAACGTGAAAGCGACGGACCAACGTTCGTGAAGTGATACTCGCGAGGACAATGCTCATCTGCTGAGCAAAGGATTATTACGGATCGTTAAGCATAAAAAAACGCCATCTGAGTACAGATGGCGGTGAATTATTTTAATCACTGTAGATTAACAATAGATTCTAATATAGGGGTGAACAAAACTACATAACTTTCAAGTGGTTAATTTAATAACCAAAACTTGATGGATAAGTAAAGTTGCTAGTAAAAACAGAGTTGTTTTTCCAGAACATTACACAAGATAAACCTTTATTCATAACTATCACCTTTAAAATCAAACGTCATTAAGTTGATTTCTCAGTTCCTTGGAGGCGATAAATCGGACTCATCCTTTGAGCA
Organism: Vibrio sp. A11; assembly: GCF_013048705.1. Taxonomy (NCBI): domain Bacteria; kingdom Pseudomonadati; phylum Pseudomonadota; class Gammaproteobacteria; order Vibrionales; family Vibrionaceae; genus Vibrio; species Vibrio sp. A11. Next base: position 102,963 of record NZ_VHSI01000010.1, read on the forward strand.
TTTTTTCTTCACTAGGGAAGTTGGTTACAAATATACCACCAAGAAAATTAATTACAACACTTTTGGTGACTAAAATCACAAAAAGTACAAAAAAATACTAATCACGACGAAATTTGGTAATTTAATTACACAAATATCAGTAATAATGTCTTCGATCCTCACTCAACATGGGTAGCTCCTCTCGTTCTTAAAGCCTCAAAACGATTGAATAATACGTGTATCATTGACACTCTCTAAGCAGAATGTTTCACGTTGTCGTCATCGTTCAGTCGAATAAACAAAAGATAACTTTGATCGCGACTCACTGAACAACGATGAGCAATGTGACTAGCGTAACGAACGTGGTAAATCTCAAGCAGGAAAAATGGTAGCCATCGAGAAGGATAATAAATCCACTACTCCCAGATCTCGCATAGTGGTATGCTATTTCATATTATCGTCTCACCTCCGATCTCAGTTTATTACTCTGCAAAACATCCATAAATATGCACATTGATCGGGGACAATCACAAAAAGGAGTTATCAGTGTCTGAATTCCATTCTGAAATCAGTAATTTATCACCTAGCCCTGTTTGGCAGTTTTTTGATAAAATTTGTTCTATCCCTCATCCCTCTAAACATGAAGAAGCACTGGCTCAATACATTATTGATTGGGCGACTCAGCAAGGCTTAGAGGTTCGTCGCGATCCGATCGGCAATGTGTTTATCAAAAAACCAGCCACTGCAGGAATGGAGCACAAAAAAGGGGTTGTACTCCAAGCACACATTGATATGGTTCCGCAAAAAAATGAAGAAACGCAACATGACTTTGCGACCGACCCAATCCAACCTTATATTGATGGAGAATGGGTAACAGCAAAAGGAACCACATTAGGTGCGGATAATGGCATTGGCATGGCAACCTGTTTGGCCGTACTTGCCTCGAATGAGATCAAACATGGCCCGCTTGAAGTTTTATTGACCATCGATGAAGAAGCCGGCATGACAGGTGCATTTGGTCTGCAAGCCGGTTGGCTAGAAGGCGATATTCTTCTCAATACCGATTCAGAGCAAGAAGGTGAAGTCTACATGGGCTGTGCCGGTGGGGTTGATGGCGCACTGACTTTCGCCATCACTCGTGAAACGATTCCTTCTGGCTTTATCACCCGACAATTAACCTTAAAAGGCTTAAAAGGCGGCCATTCTGGTTGTGATATTCATACTGGTCGCGGTAACGCCAATAAATTACTTGGTCGTTTTCTTGCCACTTACGCTCAAGCATTAGATCTGCGTTTAATTGAGTTTCGAGGTGGGAGCTTACGTAATGCGATTCCAAGAGAAGCTTTTATTACCGTCGCTATCCCGGCAGAAATGGAAACTCAGTTAGAACAAGTGTTTAATGATTACCAGCAATTATTAGTCGCTGAACTGGGTAAAGTGGAAACCAGTATTACCACCTTTAATCAAGCAAAAGAAACCACTCAAGGGGTATTCTCAAGCGCCGATCAGCAACGCTTCATTGCCGCACTGAATGCTTGTCCGAACGGCGTGATCCGCATGAGTGACGATATTCAAGGAGTGGTAGAAACCTCGCTTAATGTCGGCGTGATCACAACCGAAGCAGAGCAAGTGAATGTGCTATGTTTGATCCGTTCATTGATTGATTCTGGACGCAGCCAAGTTGAAGGGATGCTAACCTCTATCGCCGAATTAGCCGGTGCCGACGTTCGTTTTTCAGGAGCCTATCCTGGTTGGAAACCCGATGCTGACTCAGAAATCATGGCCATCTTCCGTGATATGTATGAAGGTATTTATGGCCATAAACCTAATATCATGGTCATTCATGCCGGATTAGAGTGTGGACTATTCAAAAAACCATACCCACATATGGATATGCTTTCCTTTGGCCCAACGATTAAGTTCCCTCACTCTCCAGATGAAAAAGTGAAAATAGATACTGTAGAGCTATTTTGGCAACAAATGGTCGCTTTATTGGAACATATTCCAGCAAAACCCTCTGTCTAATCGATAATTATGATAGGCTTTGTTCTGAACCGAACAAAGCCTATCATTCAAATGAGGCTAATTTTCACTCAACCCGTTGGTACTTGCCGGCGTAACAGGTTATACGATGCAATCAAACGCATTGATTGGATGAGTGAATTATTCAGTCACAAAATAAAGTAAGCGGTGTATCAATTTTTTTTATCGATACGAATAATTTTATTCATTAGCTGCGGATTTTATCTGCTGCTAGAGTTCGCTCCCTTGAATTTCCCCGAGTTATTCACCTAACTCGATTCAAGCTGATGACTCGATGACTATCGTATCGAGATGCTGCTAATTTTCTTCCCTTATGGGCCATTCCTGAGCAGCATCAACTGTGCTCAAATACACAACCATATTCAAAAAAATGACCATGACAAAAAAAATGATTGTTGGATGGAGAGAAACACTTAGCCTTCCTGATTTAGGCATTGAAAAAATAAAAGCCAAAATCGATACTGGCGCAAGAACCTCTTGTTTACACGCTTTTAAAGTAGAAAGCTTTACCAAAGATGACGCGCTATGGGTGAGATTTTGGATTCATCCATTACAACATAATGTTGATAAAGTCACCGTCTGTGAAGCCGAAGTGATTGATGAACGTATCGTGCGTGATTCCGGTGGGCACGAGGAATCCCGCTATGTGATCAAATCCGATCTTTGTCTCGGTGGTCAACGCTGGCCGATCGAAATAACGCTAACCAATCGTGAGAATATGGCGTTTCGTATGTTACTCGGCAGAACCGCAATGCATCACAAACTGATTGTCGATCCTACACAATCTTTTTTAATCCCTTTCGAGGAAAATAAATAATGAAAATTGGTATTCTATCGCGTAACGCTTCTCTGTACTCCACGAAGCGCTTGATTGAAGCATGTAAACAGCGCGGTCATGAGGTAAAAGTCATTGATGCCTTACGCTGTTATATGAATATCAATTCAGACCAACCCGAGATCCATTTTAAAGGTGAAGAGCTCGGTGGTTTTGATGCAGTGATCCCAAGGATCGGTGCTTCAGTCACCTTCTACGGCACCGCAGTATTACGTCAGTTTGAAATGATGGGGGTTTATCCTGCCAATGAATCTGTTGCCATCAGCCGCTCACGTGACAAGTTACGTTCAATGCAGCTACTTTCTCGTAAAGGCATTGGTATGCCGATCACTGGCTTTGCCAGCAAGCCTGATGATGTCAAAGACTTGTTAGACATGGTCGGAGGGGCTCCTGTAGTAATTAAATTGCTTGAAGGTACCCAAGGTATCGGTGTCGTGTTAGCTGAAACCCGAAAAGCAGCCGAAAGTGTCATTGAAGCTTTTATGGGCCTGAAAGCCAACATTATGGTGCAAGAGTACATTAAAGAAGCGGGTGGCGCCGATATTCGATGCTTTGTTATTGGTGATAAAGTGATTGCCGCCATGAAGCGTCAAGGTGCTGAAGGTGAATTTCGCTCCAATTTACATCGTGGGGGAACCGCATCGTTAGTAAAAATTACCCCTCTAGAACGCAAAACAGCGATTGATGCTGCTAAGATTATGGGACTGAATGTTGCTGGTGTCGATTTACTTCGCTCAGAACGAGGCCCATTGGTTATGGAAGTCAATTCATCACCGGGCTTAGAAGGCATTGAAGCCGCAACAGGGAAAGACATTGCCAGCCTGATCATCGAGTTTATCGAGAAGAATGCGGCCAGTAGAAGGACAAAAACACGTGGTAAAGGCTAATCGAAATACGGATTATCAATTTTTGGGGGAATCCATTCCCCCAGCAAGTAAACGAGTCATTGAGCTCGAAGCTGCGAAACTGTACACCCACTCTCCTCTATCCATCCCCATAGAAATCATCCATGGCATATCGAAAGGTCCGGTCCTTATGGTCAATGCCGCGATTCATGGAGATGAACTTAATGGGGTCGAGATCGTTCGACAACTGATCAACTCGCTTGACCCAAAAAAGTTAAGAGGGACATTAATCACTGTCCCGATAGTCAATGTGTTTGGCTTTATTCATAAATCTCGCTACCTTCCTGATCGGCGAGATCTTAATCGCTGTTTTCCTGGCAGTGAAAAAGGCTCACTCGCCTCTCGAATGGCGCATAACTTCTTCTCTCAAGTCGCACTTAATTGTGATTACATCATTGATTTACATACAGGTGCCATACATCGAACTAATTTACCACAAATTCGCGCTGATCTGAGTAATCGTGAGACCTTACGTATCGCAGAAGCGTTTGCTACGCCAGTTATTTTAGATTCACCACTGCGTAATGGCTCGTTACGCAGCGAAGCCGAAAAAGCTGGTATTACCGTATTGACCTATGAAGCGGGTGAAGCATTACGCTTTGATCCTATCGCTATCCATGCTGGAATTGTCGGCGTAAAACGCGTCATGCAAGAAATCGGTATGCTGCGCCCAAGTCGTAAAAAACGCCCAACCTCAGTCATCGCCAAATCCACCAGTTGGCAGCGAGCAGAAGCCGACGGCATATTGCGAACCCTCGTTTCACTTGGCGATAAAGTCGAAAAAGGCCAAGTATTAGCCTACATTAATTCACCACTCGGTAATGTAGAAGTTGAAATAAGAGCTAGCAAAGGTGGGATTGTGATTGGTCAACAAACACTCCCATTAGTCAATGAAGGCGATGCGGTCTTTCATTTGGCTTATTTCAGTCAAAGTGACGAGATGGTTGAGCAAGTTGTCGGTGATTTTATTGAAGAAGTGACCGATAGTGATTTAGAACCATTAACGACTGGGCAAATCATGCCACCATCCCCAGTCTGATCCAATAATGCCCTTGTGGTTTATCAACAAGGGCATTTATCTATCTTGCGATTTATTATCAGCTAGGTAAAAGAAGCCCAAATTACGGTTGTCACCAAAAGCGGACAAACAAATTTGACATACCACGGCCAGATTTTCGCAAACCAGCTACCTGCGAACTCGGGATAACCGTGTTGCAACTCTTTGAACTTAGCATGACGACTCCATACCCAGCCGCCAAATAGGCAGAACATTAATGCCGCTGTCGGTTGTAAATATTGAGTTGCCGCCATCGCAACCAAGCCAAATAGACTCGCAAAGTTATACACTATCACGACGCTAAATAACGCAATCAAACCACCCAATACCCAACTGGTGCTTCCCCGTGGCGTATTAAAGCGCTCACTTACCAAAGCGACGGGACATTCCAACATCGAGATCGACGAGGTTAATGCGGCAATGGTTAATAATAAGAAAAACACCACCGCAAACAGTTGCCCAAGCAAACCGAGACTATCGAACATTAATGGCAAGACGGTAAACACTAAAGTATCCGAGCTCAGTAACGAACCATCTTGAGCATAAATTTGTACACCATTATGCATCGCCACAAACATTGCTGGCATCACCACTAAACCAGCAATAAACGCGACACTGGTATCAACCAAAGTAACGCTCATCGCCATCTTCGGTAAGTTCTCTTTTTTACTTAAGTAAGAGCCGTAAATCAACATCGAACAACCGCCGATCGTTAAAGAGAAAAAGCCTTGTCCCATCGCCGCTAAAATGAGTTTTCTATCCCACACTTTTTCAAAATCAGGTACTAAGTAGTGTTTTAAACCATCCATAGCCCCCTGCTGCATCATGATATAAACAAACAGCACGGCAAATAAAACGAATAACGCAGGCATCAAGCGTGTTGACCACTTCTCAATACCTTGTTTGACTCCGCTACGAACAATCAAAATGGTTAATAAGTAAAAAATCAATGTGCCTAATAGATTACGTTCGACGGAAAAACCTTTAAGCCACGAGCTAATATTGGTCAATCCCAACAGATCAGTAATCGCGGCGAACAGAAAACAGATGATCCAACCACCAACGATACTATAAAACGCCAACACCGCGCTGGGTACACTTAATCCTACCCAGCCAACGAAAGCACCAACCTTTTTACCTAAAGGATGATTGGTTAGTGAGCGCATACTATCGACTGGGTTAGCTTGACCTGATCGACCAATTGCCATCTCCACCACTAACATAGGAAAAGCGACGACAAAAATAAGCACTAAATAAACAAAAAGGAAAGCGCCACCACCATTGCTGGCCGCTTGAGTAGGAAATCCCCAAATATTCCCAAGCCCCACCGCTGCTCCTGCGGCTGCTAAAACAAAACCAAGTCGAGAACCAAAGGTTTCCCGTGAACTACCTTGTGTCATAACCACTCACACATCATCAAACTAGTAAGCTAGTACAATAATCGAAAATCAATCCATCGACAATCGTTATCTTATGATTCATTCAGTAATGAGAAGTTTTTTAATCTAGGGATAGATTGATGTAATACTTGCTCTTGTTGCTGCAATTGCGTTAGCGAGCTACACAGCGCAGTCACTTCACTGGTCAATTGTTGTGAGTAATCATTTAAACGTTGCGTGACATGGATTTTAAGATCATCCATTTGCCGAGTGAGTTCAGTCAGATTCATTCCTCCTTGGCGCTGCATTTTTTGCGCAATCACCATAAAAGCATCCGATAAAAATTGTTGACTGATTGCTTGCTGAGCTCGTTCAAATTCTTGCAGCCACTCTTTCTCGGTGACTGAAAATTTTTGCGCAGGAAACACCCATTGTTCTTGATGATGATAGCGAGCCTCTACCTCACTAAACAAGGCTTCGATCCGATGCTGCACATTATCAAAAGCTCCAGGAGCTTCAAGGCGAGCCGCCACATCTTCTAATAGGATACGGCTACGCTGTAAGTTCTTATTGGTTAATTGTTGAGTCTCAGCCAAAATCGAATCAATCTGTTGTCGATAATCTCTTAACACCGCTTGTTGTTGATTCGTTACTCTTATTGGCTGCCCCGAAATTAACAGTTCATTTTGTTGGGTGATCACCGCGTGTTGATCAGTGCGATGAATTTCGATCTGCTGCGCAGTCATACGCAGTTCATTGTGCAATTCAACAGGACAGGTGATTGCCCATAATGAAGGGCTAACCATAAGCCCACACAGTAACAATAATTTTTTCATATTTTCCTCAAACTTAGTCGCGTGCATCTTATCCTAACGAAATGTCGACCTAGTTAGTGAATTGTCATAATCTGGCATGAAACATTCAGATAACGTTTGATGTCACTGCGGCTGATATTAAAAAAAGCTTAATTGAACGAAAGGTTCTGGCGGTTTTAAGGTGACATTGAGTCCCAGTAAGCGTATTCCTCGCCCTTTTTGACGCTGAAGGACATCAGCTAATAGCGATTTAAAATCATTGCGCTCTAGCTGAGTTTGTCCATGCTCAATCGTCGTGAGTTGAAAATCAGCAAACTTAACCTTAATGCCTTGCTTGATGATTCCTCGTTGCGGGCAAGAACGGTTTAGTCGTCGCTCAAGCTCAGGAAACAGAGTTTGCTCAATGAGTTGCCAACATTGTTCGTAAGTTTGAATATTTTCACTCAAGGTACGCTCAACCCCGACAGACTTTCTTTCACGCTCAACAACTATCGGCCGCTCATCAATGCCATGACTTTTTTTCCACAGTGAAGCTCCCAAGCGCCCAAAGCTAACCAACAGTTGTCGATAGTCGCTATTTTTTATGTCTTCACAGACATAAAATCCAGCTTGATGCAGTTTCTCTAAACTCACCTTACCAACACCTGGGATTTTACCTAAAGGTAAACCATCAATAACGCCTTGTACTTGTTCAGGTGTTATTACGCACAGTCCATTTGGTTTATTGATATCAGAGGCAATTTTGGCGAGAAACTTAAGTGGTGCAACGCCGGCAGAGGCCGTCAACTGGAGTTCATTCCAGATATCACGTCGAATCGCTTCAGCAATTAATGTAGCGCTGCCATAATAAGTCTGAGCATCACTGACATCTAAAAACGCCTCATCTAATGACAGGGGCTCTATAATCGCAGTATAACGCTGAAAAATCTGTTGGATATGTTGCGAGATAGTTTTATAGACCGACATTCTACCCGGCACCACCAATAAGTGGGGGCATAGTTTGATCGCCTGAGCCGTTGGCATCGCAGAATGAATACCAAAACGTCGCGCTTCATAATTACATGTACTGATCACACCGCGCTGTTTCTCATTTCCTCCGACCGCTAATGGTCGATCTCGATAGGTAGGATTATCACGCATTTCTACGGCAGCGAAAAAACAGTCCATATCAATATGAATAATTTTACGAATCGATTCACCCATCACGCATCACGAACAAAACTGTATGTATGAACAGTATAGATATTTCGTTATGAAATGCATATAAAAAAACACCTCGCCCAGATGGCGAGGTGTTGATTACTTGATTGAGAAAAGCGTTAATGGCTTTCCCCTTCCTCCTTGAAGCGGCAGCGGTGTTGGTTGCGTTCGTACACCCCAATCATATAGTCTGCCTATGCTCATGACGATTTACTCACTTGCCGCCTACCTGCAACTCCAAGTTGTTTGGGTATATTCATCGCACATAAAAAGATTAAGCAATTCGGTCTTTTTCCCATGCTGCTAACCGTTCAGCACGAGCTGCGGCACGTGCTTCTCGTTTTTTACGAGCATCACAAGGTTCAGGGCAATTACAAACCTTTTCAATACCAACCGCACCAAGACCGCCACAACTGCCTTTCACGACTTTCTTTTGAAAAATATAGCCTACTGCCATTGCAGCAATCACTGCCATAAAGACAGCAAATGTTATAAAAAAAGTACTCATCGTAACTGACTCACTCTTTATTTTGACCGATTAAGATAAGGCTGAAATGCACTAGAAACCACCTCTCTAAAGCCATCATCTGTTTTAATAATCATAAATACGGGGATTTGATTTAACTCAGCCACCGCCATCGCCTTTTCTTCACCTAGCACCATAAGACCCGTTGAAAGACCATCAGCGGTCATGCTCGATTTATCCAGAACCGTGACTGAAACCACTTTATTATCGATTGGATAACCCGTTTGTGGATTAATAATGTGTGAATAACGCATACCATCGCGTTCAAAATAATTCCGATAATCACCAGAAGTGGCAATAGCCATATTACCGGGTTCAATTATCTCTTGAACTGAGCGCTCTTGTACAGACGGTTTTTCAATCGCAATTCGCCAAGGAATGCCTTGAGCATTAAGGCCCTTAAGGCGCATTTCTCCGCCAACTTCAACCATGTAATTCTCAATCCCTTGCGATTCGATAAAGTCGGCAACAACATCAACTCCCCAACCTTTGGCGATGGTTGACAAATCAACGTATAAATCAGGGATAGCTTTACTTAAAAAATGCCCAGAAATGGATAAATGTTCTATGCCTGTTTTGGCTTTTCGTGCGGCTAACTCTTGCTCACTAGGTACTGTATCTCGGCGCGCTTCGGGACCAAAGCCCCATAAATTAACCAAAGGCCCGACCGTCACATCTAATGCTCCCAAGGTGAGCGCATTCAGTCGAATTGCCTCTTTCACAACCGTTGCCGTTTGCTCTGAGACCTGAAAAGGCTCGCTACTTTGATGTTGATTAAAGCGACTGAGTTCAGAATCTTCACGGTACGTTGACATCTGGTCATTGACTTGCTCTAACAAACGATCGATCTCTGTTTGTAAATGAGATGAGTCAGGAATACCTGCTTGTTGAGTGTACTTTATATTGTAGGTCGTCCCCATCGTTGGCCCATTTAAATGGACCAATTCAACTGATTTTTCACATCCAGCCATAAAAATTAGCGATGCGAATGCAACAAGCCATTTCTTCACTTATTAATACCTCATTAGATCATGAACTCATAGGTGTGTTTTATCCCTTACCACTTTCAGCCATAGTAGTGACAACATTCGTTCATTCTCATCCGTTATCTTTACGTATCGAAATTCACTTACCTGTCGCCTAACGACAACTTAACGTCGTTTGAGTGTATGGCAATCAACAGACCTATTTTCTCACGTTATACTCTCGGCAGAAAAATAATGGCTGACTCATCTGAGCCAGCCATCGGTTTTGCGATAATTAGCGATTAACCGCCAAAATCATCCAGTAGAATATTCTCATCTTCTACACCGAGATCTTTCAACATGCCGATAACCGCAGCATTCATCATCGGTGGCCCACACATGTAGTATTCACAATCTTCTGGCGCATCGTGATCGCGCAGATAATTTTCATACAATACATTATGGATAAAGCCAGTATAGCCATCCCAGTTGTCTTCAGGCATCGGATCAGATAATGCACAATGCCAAACGAAATTCGGATTTTCTGCTGCCAGACCATCAAAATCTTCAACGTAGAACATTTCACGTTTAGAACGCGCACCGTACCAGAAAGACATCTTACGTTTTGATTTCAAACGCTTAAGCTGGTCAAAAATATGCGAACGCATTGGAGCCATGCCAGCACCACCACCGATAAACACCATTTCTGCATCAGTATCTTTAGCGAAGAACTCACCAAACGGACCAGAAATAGTACATTTATCACCAGCTTTCAGTGACCAAATATACGAGGACATTTGACCTGGTGGCACATCAGGATTATTTGGCGGCGGCGTTGCAATACGCACGTTAAGCATAATAATCCCAAACTCTTCAGGATAGTTAGCCATTGAGTAAGCGCGAATGATATCTTCATCAACCTTCGACTCGTAGCGGAACAAGTTAAACTTGTCCCAGTCACCACGATACTCTTCTGGAACATCAAAATCAGAGTATTTAATGTGATGTGCCGGTGCTTCAATCTGAATATAGCCACCAGCTCTGAATGGTACTGACTCACCATCCGGAATCTGTAGCTTGAGCTCTTTAATGAAGGTTGCTTTGTTATCATTAGAGATAACTTCACATTCCCAACGTTTCACCCCAAAAATCTCTTCTGGAAGCTCAATATCCATATCGGTTTTCACTGCGACCTGACAAGCAAGACGCTCGCCTTCTCGGGCTTCACCTTTACTGATATGATCAAGCTCGGTAGGCAGAATATCACCACCGCCCGATTTGATTTTTACTCGGCACTGTCCACAAGAACCACCGCCACCACAAGCTGAAGAAACAAAAATTCCTGAACCCGCTAAGGCACTGAGTAACTTGCCACCTGGCTGAGTTAAGATGGCCTTATCTGGCTCACCATTAATTGAGATGGTAATGTCACCTGAAGGTACCAGCTTGGACTTAGCGAATAAAATCACTAATACCAACGCTAGAACGATAATGGTAAACATCACGACACCAAGGATAATACTTAGCATTGACTATTCCTTTATTGTTGCGGCCTACCCGACTTACAGTTGAACACCAGAGAAAGACATAAAGCCTAACGCCATCAAACCTACCGTGATAAACGTGATACCTAAACCACGTAATCCTGGAGGAACGTCTGAATATTTCATTTTCTCGCGAATGCCCGCAAGCGCAACAATCGCCAACATCCAACCGACACCAGAACCAAAGCCATAAACAATCGACTCAGTGAAGTTGTAATCGCGTTGCACCATGAAAGACACACCACCAAAGATGGCACAGTTCACCGTAATTAAGGGTAAGAAAATGCCTAGCGCGTTGTATAGTGGCGGGAAGAATCGGTCCAACACCATTTCTAAAATCTGAACTAAGGCAGCAATTACCCCAATAAAGGTGATGAAATTCAAAAAGCTCAGGTCTACTCCGTCGACTAACGCGCTGTCTTTCAACACCAAGTTATAGAGTAAATTGTTCACCGGCACGGCAATGGTTAGAACCACAATAACCGCGACACCTAAGCCAAAAGAGGTTTTTACTTTCTTAGATACCGCCAAGAAAGTACACATCCCTAAGAAAAACGATAGCGCTAAGTTCTCGATAAAGATCGAACGAACAAGCAAACTAATATAATGTTCCATTGCAGTTTTACTCCTTCGCTTCGACTTGTGCTGGTTTCACCGTACGGATAGCCCAAATCAAGAAACCGATTAAGAAGAAGGCCGATGGCGCGAGCAGCATCATACCATTTGGCTGATACCATCCGCCGTTACTTACCAGTGGCAAGACTTCTAAACCAAACAGTTGACCAGAGCCAAGCAGTTCGCGGAAAAAAGCAACCGTGATCAGGACAAAACCATAACCTAGTCCATTGCCGATACCGTCAATCAATGAGGGTAAGGGCGCTGATTTCATCGCAAACGCTTCGGCGCGTCCCATAACGATACAGTTAGTAATGATCAAGCCAACGAATACCGATAGTTGTTTAGAAATATCGTATAAGAAAGCTTTTAAGAACTGGTCAACCACGATAACCAACGAAGCGATAATCGCCATTTGCACGATAATCCGCACACTATTAGGAATGTGATTACGAATAATAGAAACAAACAAGTTAGAAAATGCAGTTACAAAGATAACCGCAAGTGTCATAACAAAAGCAGTTTCTAGCTTAGTTGTTACCGCTAATGCAGAACACACACCAAGCACTTGTAGCGCAATTGGGTTATTGTCCAACACTGGCGCTAACAAGCTTTTTTTCATTTCTTTTGCGTTAGCCATTAGTTCAGGCCTCCGTCACGAACTTTTGCAAGGAATGGACCAAAGCCCATGTCACCCAACCAGAAGTCAAACGTATGTTGTACACCATTAGCCGTCAGTGTCGCTCCAGACAGTCCATCAACACCGTGAATAGATCCTTCAGGCGCACCACCTTTGTAGACGCGAAGCGCTGGACGATGATTTTCATCAAACAATTGCTTACCTACAAATTGTTGACGCCATCTTGGGTTTTCTACTTCACCACCAAGCCCAGGAGTTTCACCCTGCTCGTAGTAAGTAATGCCCGCAACAGTATTACCATCCATTTCTACAGCAACAAAAGCGTACATCATCGACCATAAGCCGTTACCGTGCATCGGTAAAATAACTTTGGAGTACCCTTCATCGCCTTTGACTAAATAGACAACACCAAGATTAGAGCGACGTAGGATTTTAGCTGGGTCTTGATCGGCTGGTAGACGAATAGACTCACTAGGATTACGCGACGCTGCTCGCTGGTCAAAGTTTGCCGCATCTCCCTCAACAAAATTACCGGTACTAAAATCGACCAAACGAGGCACGATATTGGAGCGGAACTGTGCTTGAATTTCTTGCGGATTACGAGCTTCTAAGCCCGCCACCGAGACAATATTACTTTGCATATCAAGCAAAGCATTATTGGTTTGGCGGTCTTTTAAAATGATCGCTGAAGCAGAAACCACAATCGAGCACACTAGGCTCAATGCGATAACAACCAACAGCGTTTTTTTAATGCTATCGTTATTACTTGCCATAGCGGGCTTCTCTCCGTTTGATATTTCTCTCTACAACCAAATTGTCGAACAGAGGTGCAAACAAGTTTGCAAACAGGATAGCCAACATCATCCCTTCAGGATACGCTGGGTTAACCACACGAATGAGGACACACATAGCACCAATTAAGATACCATATGCCCACTTACCGTTATTGGTAAACGCGGCGGAGACAGGATCAGTCGCCATGAAAATCATACCGAATGCAAATCCGCCCAACACTAAATGCCAATGCCAAGGCATACTAAATAGAGGGTTAGTATCAGAGCCGATCACATTAAATAAGGTTGCTAACGCCACCATACCAATCATAACGCCAGCAATAATACGCCATGAGGCGATACCCATATAGACGATAAATATACCGCCTAATATCAGCGCCAGTGTAGATACTTCACCAATCGAGCCTGGAATATTACCAATAAAGGCATCCATCCAAGTGATCGTCTCACCGGTTACCGTATGTACAAGACTGCCTGAACCACCTTGCGCCCACTGGCTAAGTGCAGTTGCACCTGAGTAACCATCAGCAGCCGTCCATACTGTATCCCCTGAAATTTGTGCTGGATAAGCAAAAAACAGGAAAGCACGACCAGCCAACGCAGGGTTTAGGAAGTTACGTCCAGTACCACCGAAAATTTCTTTCGCAACCACAACACCAAAGGTAATACCTAATGCCGCTTGCCAAAGTGGTAACGTGGGTGGAACAATCAGAGCAAACAGAATTGAAGTAACAAAGAACCCCTCATTAACTTCATGTTTGCGTACCATACAGAACAATACTTCCCAGAAACCACCAACAATAAAGACGGTTGCATAAATTGGTAGGAAGTAAGTTGCCCCGAGCAACATTTTGGAGCCCCAGCCTGCCTCAGCAGAAATGGTACCACCCAGCATTTCGGTCAACCAGTAGTGCCAGTTGCCTGCGATTGCTGCTGCTAAATCCAGCTGACCAGATGCAGACATGTGCAATAAAGCAGAAATGGCTTGGCCGCCTGCGTTGTACATTCCCCAGAAAGTAGCAGGGAATACCGCAAACCAAACCATGATCATGATGCGTTTTAAATCAACGCTATCACGCACGTGTGAGCTTTTTTTCGTCACTAGGCCCGGTGTATAAAACAACGTTGCAGCAGCTTCATACAAAGCAAACCACTTCTCATGTTTTCCACCTGGCTCAAAATGAGGCTCGATGTCTTCAAGAAACTTTTTAAGGCCCATGAAAATTACCCTTCCTTCTCAATCTTGTCGAGGCACTCGCGCAGCAAGGCGCCATATTCATACTTGCCTGGACATACAAAGGTGCACAGCGCGAGATCTTCTTCGTCTAACTCAAGAGCCCCTAAACGCTGAGCGTTATCGGTATCACCCGCACACAAATCGCGCAGTAGCAATGTTGGTTCCATATCGAGCGGCATGACTTTTTCATAGTTGCCAATAGGAACCATTGCTCTATCACTACCATTGGTGGTAGTAGTCATATTAAACAACTGACCTTTAAAGAAATGACCTAAGAATGCTCGTGTCACAGAGAAGCGGTTTTTACCCGGCATCGCCCAACCAAACAGTTCTTTTTCTCGGCCTTCACGCAATACGGAGACTTGCTTATGATAACGACCAAGGTAAGCATGGGGACCAGAAGCCTTTGTACCAGACAATACGGAGCCTGATATTACTCGTACATCGCCTTGCATTAATTCACTATGAGTTAGCTCATCCAAACTTGCGCCCATTACGGTACGTAGCAAACGTGGATTATTCACCACTGGACCCGCCAATGAAATCACTCGTTCATTGTACAGTTCACCGGTTAAAAACAGCTTACCAATAGCAATTACGTCTTGATAATCGATGTTCCATGCCACATTTTGCGCATTAACAGGATACAAGAAATGCATGTGCGTCCCGACTAAGCCAGCTGGATGTGGGCCATCAAAAACATGCTCATGCACATTCTGTTGAGCTGAACGAGGCAAGCTTACGTTCGATTTACAAACATAGACTTTATCTTCAGTGAGTACTGAAAGCACGTCTAGACCTGCAGTGAACGCCTCTGGCTGCTCATTAATGATGACACTTGGCTCTGCGGCTAATGGATTGGTATCCATGGCCGTAACGAAGATCGCTTTAGTGTGAGAATTAATGGCTGGTACCTTGCTGAACGGACGAGTTCGTAGGGCTGTCCACAATCCAGAGTCGACAAGTTGAGAGGTCACCGCTGCGCGGTCTAAACTCGCTAACTGGCTCGCGTCAAATTTATTGAAGGTGATTTGCTCATCGCCCATCTTTTCAATCACAACGGACTGAAGGACTCGCTTAGCACCACGATTAACTTCAACAACTTTGCCACAAACAGGAGAAGTAAAAACGACACCTGGGTTCTTCTTATCTTCAAAAAGAACTTGTGCTTTTTTCACTTCATCACCCACGCGAACATGCATCGTTGGACGCATACTCACGTACTCTTCGCCAAGCAAGGCGACTTTGGTGATGGCTTTGCCATCATGAATCACCTGGGAAGGAGCTCCAGCAATGGGAAGGTCCAAACCCTTTTTTATTGTAATCATACGCACTTGCACTACTTTTTTATTGGGAAAAAGATTCTTTCATTGCGTAAAATCGAGAACGAGACAGGCTAATTGACTTACATGCCAGTCAACACGATCTAACGCTCTCTAGACACGACATTGATAGTGTCCGTTTTTGGCTATTGTCAATGCCAAAACCGCAACATCCTTCTTAAAATCCGATTACCAGTCTGTAATGAGATTTGTCAGGTGCAATAGTTTAGCATCTTTTAGGAACTGGATGCCATGACCAATCCCCGCTTCATTCGCTTTATTTATCAAGAAATAGCCAGCAAGGAATGATAAATAATCATAAATATGACCTATCGCACAGTTAACCTTAGTCAGTTAACTTACGAGCAGAATTATTTGATTATTGGTAGGGAAAATGCACCACCATGGTCTGCTTAACAATACAATACGCAAAGGCTGATAACGGCGATCACTCACTTATTTAAGTTCATTTTTAGAACCACCCATACACATAGGGCTATCAGGAGCCTCACCTTGCAATTGGTTCCATTCTTGAGGCGTGTAAGTATGAATAGCCAATGCATGGATAGAGTGAGCAAGCTCATCTTTTAACACTTGATTAACTTGTCGATGACGAGTAATTAAGCGCTGTTCGACAAAAGTGTCGCTAACAATAATGACTTTAAAGTGGCTTTCTGAACCGGCAGGGACATTATGCATATAGCTTTCATTCAGCACTTGTAAATGCTCTGGTTGAAAAGCCTGCTGTAATTTCATTTCGATGGTTTCTTGAAGCATGATGAGTCCTCAACGACACAATGTCTCATTTATATGATGCTGCGATTCTACTCTTGCTTAATGAGAAGGAAAAGGTTTTGGTTTCTTGTTCCCTCTCCATTTGAGACAATGTTGTTGCCTTTCTTTAATCGATAGTTAACGAACAAGATGAAAACAGAATTAACCTTGGATAACCGAACTTTAACGCTTCATCGATTTCCCATTCGCAGTAATGAAACATTACAAGCTTGGGATGCGGGTGATGAGTATTTGATCTCTCATCTTAAGACGCTCAATCTACAACCTAATCGGCATATTCTTGTTCTGAATGATCATTTCGGTGCACTCAGCTGCTATTTATCTTTCGAACATCAAATCACTATGTTGAGTGATTCATTTATTGCCCAACAAGCTACGATAGCGAATTTACAAGCCAATGGTTGTCCCGCTATTCATCTCGATAATACGATGGCATCGCTCCCGGATAACATCGACCTTGTATTGATGCAAATTCCCCGTAATAACCGCCATTTAATTTGGCAATTGAGCCAATTAAGAGCCTCTTTACCCGCTGATTGCCCTGTGATAGCCGTCAATAAAGCAAAAGAAATTCATACCTCAACATTACAACTTTTTGAACAATATTTAGGTCAAACACAGACTTCTTTGGCGTGGAAAAAACATCGTCTCGTCTTTTCTCAGCCCGATGTTCAGCCCATTCCCTCGATTGAAGAAAGTATTTGCTGGAGCATTGATGATAAAACGATTGAATTAACTAATCTGCCTAATGTCTACTCTGCTGAACGTTTGGATCAAGGTGCGCGTTTACTCTTAGATTATTTACCTCAAGATGACACCTTAGAGAGTATTATTGATTTAGGATGCGGCAATGGCGTTTTATCGGTCAAACTCGGGCAACTGAACCCGCAAGCCAAAATAATCTCTGTTGATGAAAGCTTTATGGCGGTGGAGTCAGCGAAACGAAATCTTGAGAAAAATTTATCATCACAGCATCGTTTTGAATGTTTGACGAATAATTGTTTAGATGGCTTTCCCGATCACAGCACAATGTTTATCGTTTGCAATCCACCGTTCCATCAGCAACAAGCCATCACTGATCATATTGCATGGCAGATGTTTTGTGATGCTAAGCGTGTTCTTTCTAAACAGGGTAAGTTGTTAGTGATTGGTAATCGTCACCTCGGTTACGATATCAAGTTAAAACGACTATTTGGTAATACGCAGGTGAAAACTATCGCTAGTAACGCAAAATTTGTTATCTTACAGGCTATTAAGTCATAAGTATTACCGTTCACTACAGCAAAGGATTTGATCATGAAGAAATTGGTTATCGCCGCCTCAATTGCACTCTTAACCGCTTGTGCCGCACCAAAGCAAGAGCAAATTAACTTTATGCCTCAAGCAGTATTAAGCAGTAGCAATATTGTTAACAATATCAGCTTTACCTTAGTCAGCAAAGATGTTCGTTCTGCGCAGTATGTGGCATTAGTCGACAGCGGACGTAATCATATTGAGCCTGTGCATACGAAACAAAATGTACGTATTACCTTAGAAAATGCTTTAGCTGAACAGTTTGCTTCGCAAGGTTTCCGTTTAACGGTGAATAGTGAAAACAATCTGGCGTTAGAAATTCAAGAGGCGTTAGTTACTGTCAAACACTCAATTACCTCGCATGAAATGAACGCCAGTGTCACTCTGGAGTTAACCGCCGAGACGCCTAAAGGTAAGCTAGTAAAAAGTTATAATGGTACCGCTAAACGCAGCGCCGCTTTAAGTGCGTCAAATCAAGACATTGAAAGAGTATTCAATGATGTCGTTAATTTAGTACTAAAAGAAATTGCTAACGATAGCGAGTTACAAAGCTATATGAAGGATCGTTTCAATGGTTAAAAAAATAGCCGCCGCCATCCTAACGATGTTCAGCATTACTGTATGGGCACAACCACAGGTTAAATTTGAGACCTCTATCGGTGATTTCATCGTCGAGCTCGATTCACAATTAGCACCAATTACCAGTGAAAATTTTTTACACTATGTGCAAGATGGTAGTTATATCGGCAGTCAATTCCATCGAGTAATCCCAGGGTTCATGGCTCAAGGTGGAGGCTTTGACGCCAAATTGGAACCATTAAAAACCAACCCTCCGATTGTCAATGAAGCTCGTAATGGACTACGCAATGATACGGCAACAATTGCCATGGCAAGAACTGCTAACCCAAATTCTGCCACACGACAATTTTTTATTAACCTTGCTGATAATCAATTTTTAAATCCTACCCAACGTCAAGAAGGCTATGCCGTTTTTGGTAAAGTGATCAGTGGCTTTGAAACTATCCAAATGATGGCCAAGCAACCAACTCGAACGATAGGTCATCTGAATGATGTCCCTATTACCCCAATCGTCATTACTAATGTGACAGTCATTATTGATTAATCTCTTCCCCCTAACTTTTAAGTTAGGGGGAACTCTGTAAGGATAAGGCTCATGCCGAGCGGAACTCAATATCTTACTTGGTCACAAACCATTAAAAGTTATCTTGATCGTCGCCTTTTATGGGTATTTCTACTTGGTTGCTCAAGTGGTTTCCCTTGGGTATTGATCGGTTCAAATATGTCTGGATGGCTTAAAGATGCGGGCTTATCTCTAGCCGCTATCGGATACTTTGGTAGCGTATTTTCCGTCTATGCCATTAATTTTCTTTGGGCACCTTTAGTCGATCGAGTAAAAATCCCCTTCTTATATAAAAGACTAGGACAAAGACGAAGCTGGATATTGTTTTGCCAACTTCTGGTTTTTATTTTTACGTTGCTGATCGCAGGGGTTAATCCGGCGACCAATCTTATTTTAACATCAATGTTTGCTCTGGCGATCGCTACCGCATCAGCGACACAAGATATTGCCATTGATGCTTTTCGCATTGACACCTTTCCTAAATCAGAACAATCAAAGTTGCCTCAAGCTTCAGCAATGGCGGTGATTGGATGGTGGACTGGATATTCTCTACCCGGATACTTTGCTTTTATTAATGCCGATAGTGTGGGTTGGAACCAAGTCTATTACGGAATGGCGGCAATCGTATTATTGTTAATGCTGTTCACCTTATTTGTCGGCGAACCAACGTCTCATCGAGATCGATTACAACAACAAGCTGAGTTACGACACGGTGAAGTCATTCAATCTAAAGCCGCGACATGGCTCACCGTGACATTATTTGAACCCTTCATTGATTTTTTCCGCCAAAATGGAACTCGAGTGGCGATCACTCTATTACTGTTTGTCTTTCTGTTCAAAATTGGAGAAGCATTTCTGGGCAGGATGTCGATTGCTTTTTATAAAGATATCGGATTCACCAATGAACAAATCGGATACTACTCTAAGTTGATTGGTTGGGGATTAACTATGCTATTTACGTTTGTCGGTAGCATGTTCAACGTAAGATTTGGCATTATTAAAGGATTAATGATCGGCGGAATAGCGATGTCGGCAAGTAATCTTATGTTCTCTTGGATTGCTGAAGTCGGCCCGAATGAACATCTTCTGCTCGCTACAATTGTTGTTGATAACTTTACTACCGCTTTTTCTACTGTAGCTTTCGTTTCTTTCTTAACGGTAATGACAGGGCAAGCTTTTTCCGCTACTCAATATGCTTTACTAGCATCACTAGGCAACTTTGGCCGTACAACGCTTGCTTCATTTAGCGGTCAAGTTGCTGATTATCTTGATAATTGGTCACTATTTTTCGTATTAACTGCAGTTATGGTCGTACCCAGTCTACTCATGCTGTACTCATTACGTCATTATTTTAACAACATGCTCAACACGGCAAGAAAGCATCAATTATCAGAACTTGATTCACTCGATCGCTCAGAGAAACAAAGCAAGTGATAAAATTGGCTCCCTTAGAATATAAGCTTCTAGAGGGAGCAATTAGCGATGTGTTTTACAATAGCGCAGTAATGAGTGACATTGTGGCGATCACTTTTTAGCCAACCCCTTGCAATGAAAATAGTCCTGCATATAAGGCCTCGATTCCTGAGCTAATTTATTACAAGTTTGCTCAGACCAACCTTGCTGCTTACTATTGCTTGAACGAGTTTGATAGTAATCAAGCATAATTTGATCGTACTGTTTAACACGCCCAACCTCTAAAGGCTGATAAGCATTTTCATGTACGATCACTTCTGGACTTAATCTTGGCTTTAATTGCGGGTGTTGATCCGGATGACCTAAACACAAGCCAAAAAGCACTGCACAATAAGTGGGTAATTCTAATAATTGATCAACCTCATAAGGCGAATTTCTTAATCCCCCGATGTAAACACCACCTAATTGCAACGATTCTGCTGCTAGCAAACAATTTTGTGCCATAATGCCCGCGTCAATAGCCCCGATCAGGGTCAGCTCCATAAATTCTGGATGCACGTTATTATCAAGCGTGTAATGACGTTGATAATCAATACAAAATACTAAAAATTCGGCGGCGCTAGCGACATAAGGTTGGTTACCCGCAAGTTCAGCCAATTTAAGGCGCTTCTCTTGCTCAGTAATGCGTATAATGGATACCGCTTGCAATAAACTCGAAGAAGAGGCAGCGATACCCGATGCAATAATGGCATCCAACTGTATTTTACTGATTGGTTGATCTTTAAAAGCACGGATAGAACGATGTGAGGTAATGGTATCAATAACTTGATTCATGAACGTCTCTTAATAATGCTGAGCATTATCATAATAGTGATTCGGTTTTAATGCGGTAAATATCACTGCAACGTCAACTTGACTACTCAAGACTTGACGCACTTGATCGGTAATTACCGATGCGACTTGGTCTTGAACATTTTGTCCTCTATCAAACCAGAGCACTTCAACGAAAGGATAAGCCTGACTGACAGCCCCATCAAAGAAGAAAGTACTGTAGATATATTCAAAGGTGAAGTCCTCGCGAGGAGCATTGATTAGAGGCTGTAACTCGTTAATTAATGTCGCTGACAAAGCTTGGACTGTTTGCGGTTCTAATGCTCGAAATCGAATATGTGGCATACTTTACTCCTTTTGTTGTCATTTATCATAACAGCTTATAAATTGAACTTCGATAGACTACCAATCATTTACCACTGTTAAATAAAAAGAAAGGATATGGATTACTTTCGACTTTCATGTATCCGCCTTTGTCATCAAATAAGTAAATAACCGAAAATAAAAGAGCCTTAACAGCAATGTTAAGGCTTACCATTTGCTATTAGTGAAGTGGATAGATTGGAACGCCCAGCCGTGCATCTTTTGGCGATTAGCGGGATCCGCTGCTTTGGAAGCTACCGAAATTAAAAATATTGTACCTAGATCAAAAAAGGTCTTAGTCAAACGACTAAGACCTTTTGTATCTGGCAGGGGTGGAGAGATTCGAACTCCCAACACGCGGATTTGGAATCCGCTGCTCTACCAATTGGAGCTACACCCCTAAATAATCTTACAACTAAAGCCTTGCTGTTTAGCAAAGCTCTTTATCAGTGGCGGAGCGGACGGGACTCGAACCCGCGACCCCCGGCGTGACAGGCCGGTATTCTAACCAACTGAACTACCGCTCCACATTATCTTGTTACTCGATAAAGTCTGATTGATGCTTTATTGAGTTTCTGCCTTCAGACCTTAGGTCTAAACACAAGTATTAAAGCCTGGCGATGTTCTACTCTCACATGGGGAGACCCCACACTACCATCGACGCTGTTTCGTTTCACTTCTGAGTTCGGCATGGGATCAGGTGGGTCCAAAACGCTATGGTCGCCAAGCAAAT
>NZ_VHSI01000011.1:0-120691 GCF_013048705.1 Vibrio sp. A11
GGTTAAACGCCTCACGAATAGCCACACCACGCTTTTTCAGTTCAATTTGCACCAAAGGCAAACCATTGACCAAAATCGTCACATCGTAACGGTTGGCATGGCTTCCCGTTTGCTCAAACTGCTTAATGACCTGCACTTTGTTACGAGCAATGGTCTTCTTGTCGAACAAGTAGATATTTTCTATATGGCCATCATCAAAGACAAAATCGAAGATATAGTCACTGTGCACCTTACGGGTTTTATCAAGATTATTGTCGCTTGGGGTGTTTAAGTATTGCTCGCAAAAGCGACCCCACTCGGCATCAGTAAACTCGACCTTATTGAGGGCTTGTAATTGTTTACGCACATTCACCATCATGGCATCGGGCGTGGTTAGCGCAGGTAAATACTCATAGCCCTGATTAGCTAAGTCTTGAATCAGTTCACGCTCTAAATCACCTTCGCTCTGGTAGCCCTCAGCAATTTGGTCTTGGCGTGTGTATTTATCTAAAACAATAAAGTTATTCGATTCTGCAATACTTTTATAGCTGGTCATTGTAACTCCTGCTTCTTGAAGCCATATGTTCTAAACAAGTGATTGACTAAAGCTTCAAGATTTTCCTTATCTTTTTCTTCAATATCTGTAATTTCTTCCCCAGCATGTGCAGAGTGGCTGGCCAAGTTAAGAATTCTGTTTGAAAATGGATCAGGTGAGCCATCAGCGGTTTTTATCAAAAGATCTTCCCAGCGCGGATACCCAAGGAAAGTAGCGGTTTTTTCTAAAATATTTCTCATGAATGAAAAGTGATACTTTCTGACTTGTTTATTTTTAATAGCTTCACGAATTTCAGATAATAAGAATAGATGATACGAAAAGGGGTGATCATTCGAACTGAACAGTTCGAAAGTTTCGTCAATATTTTTAACAAGCCGATGCTTTTCTGATTGATCGCGTTTATACAACCACGTTGGGCTTTTACCTTCTGCTGGGTTTTTAAGGTCGTTATTTAACTCATTGTGTAAAACATTATAAAACAATGGGCTATGAGTAGTGATGACGAATCTGAGACCGCGGCCTTCAAAGTAATAGCTTCTTTTGATTAAGTCAGCTAAATCAACGGCCAGTTCAATAAGGTGGGTATCATCCAATGAACTCACTGGATCATCAATAAATACGTATTCTAAGGCATCAAACTTACGAGTAATTCTATTGGTAGCATCTTGTTCATTAAGGGTGGAAATAACTTGTTGTAAAAGGGTATACATAACACTCCAAACAAAGTTGCTTTCCTCACCTTTTGAAATTTTTATTACTTCGTATTTACCCTGAACGACATTTTCGACACCATCAGACGCAGCAACAGCAGCCTCATAGTCAACTGGTTCATTCGCGGCTACTTGAAAAGTGACCTCAGAAAATGCAGGAACCGTTACTTCTTTTTCATCAATTTTAGCTTTGTATTTTTCATTAAAAATTGGGGTAGCTTTGCTACCCGTATAACGTTGAAAGTTTGTAACGATGTTACCGTCTTCACCTAACTCTTTTAACAAATCTATCAACCAGCCCGTAAAAGTATTTGGTTGTATTTTTAACTTTGGGTTCGAATCTTCTTTTAAATCGTTGTCCCAGTAAAACAAGTCTTCTGTAAAGGCGTTGTAATACAGGAACTTTTCACGCGATTGCCCAGCGTCTCCGTCAGTACCATCGTCTTCTTTAGAAGGAACAATTTCCTCCTTAAATGCTCGTGACAATCGAGTTTTCCCTGTGCCATTAAAGGCATAGATTAACTGTACCTTTTTATTCTTGCTGATTAATTCTTTAGCTATTTCCTTTAGTTCCTTACCCATATTAAGCTGCCGCCTCTTCAGGTTTAGGGAAGCTCAACAACAGGTCACGATAATACTCGTATTGCTTCTGGCGCAGTTCGATTTCGCGGGGAAGGCCTTCCGTGATGGAGTTGGTTAGCGCGTCGAATTTGTCGAGGATGGCGACGATGCGGGCTTGCTCTTCTGGATGTGGAATGGGAATTCTAAACTGCCTTAATGTTGTCAGATTAAGCATTCCGTAGTTACGCATTTCAGATTTAAGCACTTCGTATAAATTTGTTATGTAGTAAAAAACAAATTTGTCACTCACAGCTTCAGGTTTTTTTGACTTAATGCTGGCAATATTTTGATTTGTTGCAGCCGGGAATTCCAAAAACGCAGTTTTGAAAATGGTTGCGCCTACAAGTGCAATCAAGGTGGTTTTTTTCTGCAATAATTTCGCGCTTGACTTTGATAGCCCAAGTTCAGTTATAAAATTATTGGCAAAATAAACTGGCTCGTTGTTGCAAGACTCAGATTTTAGCCAAGGGATGTTTCCGTCATCCCAATACTCTGGCTTCGACTTCGACGGTGTACCACCAGAGCCAACTTCAAAGAAATTTTCATCCCCCAACGTCTTCCACTCAACTTCACCTTCTTCAAAACTTAGCAACTGGTCGCGGTAGTAGTTGTATTGTTTTTTGCGCATGTTAAGCTCGGCGGTCAGCTCGGCGGTCATGGCGGTAAATGCGTCCAGAATGCGTACAATTTCAGCTTGTATTGCCAGCGATTTTTCTGGGTTATCTGGGCATGGGATGGGGATTTTTTTAGCACAGTAATTACTAATCCATTGCCGTTTATGATCACCTTCAATCAAGTCACTCGGTAGCGTATTCATCCAATAATATACGTACTTCAGCATGAACTTCGACTCATCACTAGATTTAATCATTTTCATTGCTGAGGATTTAGCTTTAAAGTCGAAATCAACCCATTTATTAGCAGTAGTGAAGTCATCAAAAATGATTACAGGATTTTCTGAAGCTCGATTTATCCCGTCTATTTCGTCCGTATAACCTAAAATAAAAGTCTTGCCCGCAGTTAATACAGGGACCTCAAACGAATCATCATAGTTTTTTGTTTTTACGAGATATTTTGTCGGCTGTTCGTATTGTGTTACATCCCCTAAAACTAATTCTTTAAGCTCAACCCCACCTGCCTGATCGGCAGACAGGTCCAGCAGTTTCTCTAAATAGTTCAAATGACTCATGCTTCAAGCTCCTGCCTGCCGGCAGGCAGGCCTTCAATGTGCTTTTTCAACCATTCACGGCCAATACCAGACTTGAAATATTTTTCCCTTGCCACAGCTTCTTCTTTGGTATTGAAAATTTCGTAATATGCAATTTTTATAGGTTTATGTTTAGCCGTGTAGTCTGCGCCTTTGCCAATCAAGTGTTGTTGATAACGCTTCTCAAGGTTATTGGTAAAGCCCTTGTAGAAGGCTCCGTTATCACAAAGTAATACATAGGTGTAAAACATTACCTCACCTCCTGCCTGCCGGCAGGCAGGTCAATTTCCGCGATAATGGCGTCAATATCAATGCGAAGCTTATCGATTTTTGCAACAGTGGTTTTTAGATCACGATTGAGTTCCGTAATGTTTGTGACTACGCGATTATCCTTAGCTTCTACATAACTGCTTACCGAAAGATTGTAGCTATTGCCTGCTATGACGTCCAAATCAACCGATTTAGCAAAGTGATCAACGTTCTCTTTGCTGGCAAACACTTTGATGATGTCTTCGATGTGTTGTTCAGTTAGCACGTTGTTATTGGTTTCTTTTTTAAACAAACCGCTTGCATCGATAAACTGGGTGGTAGTATCGGTTTTGTGTTTCGACAGCACTAAAATATTCACCGCAATAGTGGTGCCAAAAAACAGGTTAGGTGCCAGTGAAATCACCGTTTCAACGTAGTTGTTATCAATAAGGTACTGGCGAATTTTTTGCTCAGCACCACCACGGTAAAAAATACCGGGGAAGCAGACAATGGCAGCACGGCCTTTACTTGATAGGTAACTTAGAGCATGCAGCACAAAGGCAAAGTCGGCTTTTGATTTAGGCGCAAGTACGCCAGCGGGCGCAAAGCGGTCGTCGTTGATTAGGGTTGGGTCGTCACTACCAATCCATTTCACTGAATAAGGCGGGTTAGAGACAATCGCATCAAACGGCTTGTCGTCTAAAAAGTGCGGTTCGGTTAAGGTATCACCCAACTGAATATTAAACTTGTCGTAGTTAATGTTGTGCAAAAACATATTCATACGCGCCAAGTTGTAGGTGGTGTGGTTGAGCTCTTGACCAAAAAAACCATCTTCAATGATATGCGCATCGAAGTGCTTTTTAGCTTGTAACAGCAACGAGCCCGAACCCGCCGCAGGGTCATAGATTTTATTGACACTGGTCTGGCCGTGCATGGCGAGCTGTGCGATCAATTTTGAAACGTGCTGAGGGGTGAAAAATTCGCCACCGGATTTACCCGCATTCGCGGCATAGTTTGAAATCAGGAACTCGTAGGCATCACCGAATAAATCAATTTGGTTGTCTTCAAAATTACCGAAGGTTAAACCTGCCACCCCTTTTAACACAGCTGCCAAGCGTTTGTTTTTTGCCTCTACCGTATTACCCAGACGATTACTGGTGGTATCAAAATCCGCAAACAAGCCTTTGATGTCTTTTTCTGAATCATAGCCGTTGGCTGAGTTTTCGATTGCCGCAAAAATTGCTGCCAAATCCGTATTTAAATTTTCATTCTTGTGCGCATTGGCCGCCACATTGCTGAACAACTGGCTAGGGTAAAGAAAATAGCCTTTGGTTTTAATGGCATCTTCTTTAGCAAACTTGATGTTTTCATCATCGTCAGACATGGCGGCATAGTTAACACTCTCATCGCCGCCTGTGATGTAGTTGACAAAGTTTTCACTGATAAAACGGTAGAACAGCGTACCCAGTACATATTGTTTAAAATCCCAACCATCCACTGAGCCTCGAACATCGTTGGCTATCGCCCATATTTGGCGTTGAAGTTCGGCACGTTGTTGTGCAGCACTTTGTTGTGATTGGGTCATCTGTTAATTCCTGTTTTTAATTCGTCATAATTCGTTTATGGGTTACGCAATGTTCACTGTCGTCGAACATCATTGGTTAAACCCTGGAGCTAAATTCAAATTTCCGACCCCGTAGAGTGTCGGAGTATTCTTTAACCAAAGTTGGTATTCAGTGCCTTGAAGGCTGTGTGCTTTGGAACAATCTACATGCCATTGGCGAAGCAAATACCCAGCGGTTGCAGCCCTAATCTCAACCTTTAGAACGCCACCCGTCATGCCATAGTCCAGTTCAATCGCTTCGCTGTACTCTATGCGTGGGTGTGGCACTAACGCCAGCTCAACAAAGCGGTTCCATTGCCGGTCTTGGGTTTCGATCTCGGTTTCAGATAAAGTGGAGTCTTCAAGTACAACCGCTGCTTTAATTCGGGTCAGTACAAAGTCACGGAACTCATTATGCTTGCGATCAAAACCACGAACGTGCCAACGCAGGCCATTGTCCACCAGCGTATGCGGTACAATTTCACGCGTTGTTTCACCGCTCGATAACGACACATAGGTGATACTCAAGGCTTTGCCTTTGTGTATGGCCTCGGTGACTTTCGCCACTATCGATAAACTCGGCTTGTTAAGGTGATAAGGCGCTTCACAAGCAAGGGGTGGTTTTACCTTTCCAGTGAAGCCATCTCCGTACCCTTGGCTAATGGTTGCCAGAGTTCTCACAACGTCGTACTCGAACAATGGGGCAAAAGCTTCACCACGCTTATGCAATTTGAGCTTTTGGTCATACTCAATGTTGCCTGGTGCAAGCTCTCGGTACATTGTGAAGTCTTTCGTTGCTTGTGCAGCGGCAATGCTGAAGCGATCAACTAAATCCGCCCGCACCGCTTCGCCCTTAAACAATAAGGTGAAATCGATGTGGGCAATACGATCCCTGGTTGCTTGTGGCAACTGCGCTATCTGCGAAAGCGTATCTGACTTCGCCACTGCCGTTTGTTTCAGACCATCATTTGTCATGCGTCTTGTTTATCCAATTCAACCAGTTTCTTAAAACTCTGTTTATAAAGTACCGTCATACATCGCGTAATCACATTGAAAGGCATGGTGTAAAGCTGCTCTTTATCCGCAATGACTAATCAATCTCTACTGGTTGAAGCTGGACAGATGGTCATAAAACACTGAATAGGCTTCAACCTAATTAATTTTATTAGGTATCATCCTATCACAAATTATTTTGTAGACAAGCTAACATCAAAACCATAGTTGCTAAAGCTTTTCTGCAACCCTTCCTGCCCAATCTAAGATTGATTCTGTTGGAATCCCTGTATCGTGACCTTCAACAGATTTTGGATGAGATATGCCAATATGTTTTTTGAAGCCAAACATGGCATCCATTTCTTGCGTAGGCCAACTAAGTGAGTTTGCTACTACCCCTTTTTTGATTCGATAAAATTGTTCTTTCCAATTCCGTGTATCAGTCTGTCTAATGCATTTCGTAGAGAGCCACTTACTCAGCCCAGTTACATCCACTTCGAGTAAGTAATTCACCTGGCCATTTAGTTCTACTTCAACGCAGCGAATAGTTCTTTTCGCTCCTGAATCAATCAAATGGCATTTACTACGACCTACTTGATCTAACTCATGTGTGTAGGAATCAATAATTGTGCAGGCATATTTTTCCTCTAACATCTGCACCATCATGTTAAAAGCAGTAAATCGAGAAGCATACTCCTCAGATTGATCAGTGCAATCTTGCATTCCACCTCCCATATCGGCAGCAGGTATTTCACCATCCTGGCCAGGTTCATTTGTACTTACCGTATCACCTGCTTTCTTAGGTGGTTCTTGATTCGAGTCTGGCCTATGGCTCCTTTTTGGCGTAGTGACTTTTGCGGTTGAAAATCGGTTCTTAAATTTTAATGAGCAGGTATTTTCCCCAAGCAAAAATGCTTGGTTAGAATCAGAAGCGTCTCTGTCATCATCGATAACATGATCTTCAGGTAGTTCATATGGTCTAGGTCCTTTTCCACCAATTGTTGGTTGCTGGCTCTCATCTGAATGTGTAAAAGACGGGTTATGGAAGTAGATCCTAGAAGGCATCTGCGCATTAATTTCAATATCCGTGATCTTTTCAACTAAAAAGTATCTACCACTTGAGTCGAGCCTACCGTCATAAGAAAAAGACCACCCTGACATTTGCGGTGGATCAAAATGAAACAACCATCGCTTGTAACCAGACGATACATCTAGGTGGTTCTCGGTGCTGAAGTACCTAAAAATAGATTCAAATGAACGTTTAGCATTTTTATCAATTAGCAACCAGCTTAACATTGCTCGTGTGGCAGAATCGTTGAATGCTGAAGGAGGGAAGTTTGAAGTATGAAGCACTTCAATGTTGGCGTAGTCACGCTGGAAGTTAACGTCTACCCTAAAGTCCGTTAACAATCGTGAAGACATCAGCGACGCTCGCGATAAGTATGAGCTGGCATAAAACAATACCCTAGCCAACTCAAGCTGTGGAATAACCAGTTTTGGCGTATTAACTCTATCTACTACAAATGCACTTTGCTCTGATTCTTTGTTTCTAACAGAGGCTACATTAGTTAGATCTGGAAATTCGGCTAACGTGCTTTTTCTAAGATTATCATTAACGCTAAACCTATGTTCGCCACTTTTGAAGTGGTGTTCAGTCAATGCCCTCTGGTTTATGATTTTACCTCGGTACAAAGCTGGTACATTGGAAAATGCCGTCGCATGAAAACCGTTTTTTTGCTGTGGTGGGTAGCACCACACTTCGATTGAAGGACGGTAGGATGAATCGCTGGTTCGCAGCAACACTTTCCCTATATGTACGATGCGAACATCATCATCACATTTGTAAAATCTAGCTCCCACAGCTCTTCCTTATTTGATGTTTGATTCCGTAACAATCCATTCGAGAAGATTATCTACAATCGGCAATATTCTCTCTTTAGGAAGATTTGCTGAACGCATCAATTGCCAACGACTCAACCCTTCCGCTGCTTTTACCTGCGCTATTACTGTCATGCCAAGCCGTCGCGCCTGAAATTCAACAACACTTTCTTGATATCGATTTAAAGCACTTGCCAAAATTGGCAATAAATATAATTTCTTACCTACCGAATTGGAGTGCTTTAATTGTTTAAGCAAATAGTTCTGCGACCTTCTAGGCCCTTCGACGACAGCATCCAAACGCCCAAGCACTCTAAGCAGCTGCTTAGTCAAAGCCCGATCTCTTGCGCCCCAATCAACTCTGTTCTTTCTTGCTGGCAATTGCGTATGTTTTTGTCGATTAAAGGCCAATAACCAATCTCTATCATTTCGATGCAGCCAAGCATATAGTGCTCCGCCACCTAGAAGAGAGCGAGCCTTCTTAATCGATGTGGTACTAATTAAGTTTATCCACCTTTCACGCTTATCTTCAAAGTCTTTTGGCCCTGGCTGAAAGTAACATTTCGGCACAGCTTCACTTACTTTCCCTTTTGTTTTAACTTCTTTAATGATTTCACTCACCGTCATTTCAGGAACAAAAGCTGACCAAATTGTTAAGTGTTGCAAGTAACTGAACGCTTTACGATGATGACGAAATATTGTGCGTAGCCAATTAGTTTCCTTATCCAAACCAAAACTCAACTCTGGAATGGCAATCTTGCTTACAACAAGGTCTGCTACTTTTTCGTGTGAAACTTGCTTAGCACCTTTACCACAACCGAAGTCATGCGCTAAATAATTATAAAAGCGCCCCCATTGCTCATTAGTCGGGGAATCTTGACTTGGTAAGTGCAACAGCTCTTGCGCTTTTTGAGCTAAATAGCGCATCTGAGCTGTTTTAGTGTTTTCGCAAGGTTGATATGAATGGCATTGCACTCGGCTACATGCATGATACGTATGTCTATTATCATGATATGAGACTGACGACTGGTTCAAAAAACCATGTTCAAGGCAGTAAGGTAAAGATGGCAGAAACCACAATCTAGACCAATAGCTTTCGCCATATTTTTGCTCTTGCTCTGCAACACATACAGGACAAGCACGCAAAGCATCGGACATTTTAACAATGGATGCTGACGCACCTAACATTAAATGAACGGAACCTTGTGAGCGTTTTTCCATTCTAGCCATCGCACGCGACCTTATGTTTTCATTTACAAAGGGAGCGTAGATGGGAAACATTGTGTGCTCATAGATAAGTTGCGAAACATCGTACTTTCCGGTATTGACTAGCAGCTTAGATAGCGCCGACAAATGACTCGGTAAGTCTGTCGTGGCAACCACCTTCCGATCGCCAAACACTTCATCGAGTAGCTGTTTAGAGCTTGTAATAGCACTACGAACCCCAGCCCTAGCGACTAAGCTATAAATCAGTTCATCAGGATAAGGCACTGGAAAATTGCGCAATTCTATCCAGCCTTTTCTAACAATGACTGGATATTTAACACTAGACCCGATTTTGACATTGCTGAGTACATTTCGGTGTCAGAATCGGATTGAGAGTAAACAAACCTCAAGTCATCACTATCAAGTGTATGCCACTGAGCCCGTTTAATTGACGATGCTCTTGCCCCCTTGTTAGGTTTAGCTTCTTTTTTAGGCTGTAATTGTTCAGACTTAGTTAGTTGATCATTGACCATTGGCAGTAAGCCAATCCATGTCAATTCAGGATTTTGGTCAAATAGCTGTCGTATTACGGGCGCTAAAAGCGTTGAGTCAAACTCGTCTTTTAAGGCCATATATACACGGCGCTCTTCATCCGTTCTTAACTGTTGATATGCAAACTCTTCAGGTGTCTGTTGAGCCGATTCCGCAACACGTTGTCGTAGTTCCAATATTTTTTTATCGGTATCACTCAGTTTAAGATCTGAAAACTTAATCATTTCTTCGACATCACCAGAGCGCAGGGCCGCCAGCATTGGGTGAACAGGTTTTAATTCATCTTGATAAACCTGTTGCATTAATTTTGGCGTAATTCTTTCCACTCTTGTGGCAATTGCTCGCAACTGGCACAACACAAATAGTTTTACCACAATGTCTAAAACACCTTGGCTAAGGTCATACCATAACGCTCTAATTTCGTCCGATAGCACTTCATCGCGCTTTTGCAACCATTGGAGTGACCATAACTTATCAGTAAGCGCTTTCCATTCCCGCCCCTCTTCCATAGGGTCCCAAAAAATAGCGCCAAGACCAGATCCTCGTCTTGCAGATCTCATGTCAGCTTCAAATATTTCTCGCGCACGTGGTGTCCCCACTAAAATAACTGGAAGACCAATAGTATTTACCAACGTCACAAAGAAATTGAGCATTTTTTCAGAACCACCAGAACGCGAACGACTAAGGTGCTGTATTTCATCGATAATAAGAACGCCTACCGCATGAGAATTTGCCACTTGCGCCATTGCTGCCAAAAGCGTTTCAATACTGGGCCTTTTGCTCGTTGAATATTGCTTTTGATAGTTGGTAGTCCCTAGCGCTCGATCCATCGCTCGAAAAAAGTTCAAGCACAATTCTTTCAACGAACCATCATGGGAACAATCAATTTTTAGGTATACAACTTGTTCAAAATTTCTATCTGGGTGATAAATCACTTGTGGATATAGTGATAAAAGCTGTTTCATCGCAGTTGTTTTGCCATTACCACTACAGCCTATTAAAGTCATGCTTTGCGCTGTTGAATTAACATCGGTGAATTTTATCGCCTTTAAGTCACCAGATATGACACGTTCATAACCGTTTTGGATGTGCTTTGCCCAATCGCCTGTCTCTGGGTTTCTTCCTACATAACCACCCCGAATCATTAATGAAAGGCGTTCATGTAACTGTATGTGCTGGCTTAGCGGTTGAAAAAAATCATCAATAATACGACAAATACAATGCGCTCTTTCCACACCATTTAAATGAATATCTTCAATGGTGCAACGCAGTGAGCCCTTCAACGCACTTGAGTCATTTAGGAAGCTATTTAGAGGGGGAAGCGCCTCTATCAGCGGGTTACCTTGATAGGCTGATAATTTTGCAGTTTGATAAACAGCAACTACACGATGACTCTCGGCCTTTTTCATCAGCTATCATCCTCATCATCAAATAGTTCGGGTATAAAATCAGGAAGTTGATAGTTTTCTTCCTCGCCTTTTAGCGGTACAACCGTTGCCATTTCCTGTTGTTTAGGCCGATTCGGTTTTATTGCTAATTCCTTTCTCTCTTGCTCACGTGATTGCCGCTTATTAGCTTTAATCTCATTTATTTTTTGTGCATTGCTCAATGTACTAGTTTTACTATTCTTTTTAGCCTTCTTCAGTTTCTTTTCGAGAAGGTCATCAAAATCCCTTTCAACAGGTGCATACTGGTACTTAGCCTCAGCCAAAACTTGCTTTTGGGCCGCTTGACGCTCCCAAACTTGATACCAAGTAAGATCTCTGAATTCACGACTTCTTGTGGAAATATCACAAACCCAAAAAGTATTTTTTCCCTCCTCGGGAAACAGATAAATATGATTAACAGATCCAAGTTCATAGGCAGCATATAGACCTTTAGGCCTAGAAACTTTGGACGAGCGGTGCATCCAGCCTGTTTGAAGAACCTCTTTGCCTGAATAAATGACCCCCCATAGCTTTACGCCTAATTCAGAAACGGAGACCCTTTCGCGAGGTAACAACAAAATTTTTGCAAGATCAGTGTCTATGCTTCTTAACCGTCCTGTGCGGTGTTGAAGCCCCCATCGCCAGAGCTCTATTGGGATAGAAGGAAGGCTTTCTGGCATATCTGGTGCACGATCATATTTCTCTAAAGGTTTATTCAGATTATGAGCAAGAATGGAATAGAGCATAATTTCAACAAAATCGGAGATTGTTACCGCAGCTTCTACTCTATAATCTTTTTCACCATGCTTTTTAACCTTATTGCCGGATACGACACCAGGCATATAAGGTTTAAATTTGGCCTGAAAAGCCCCAAATGACCGTTCAACAATACCTTTGGCATCTCCCCTTCGAGGAGGTGCACTTTCAAGTCGAACTCCAATAGCATCAACTAAGTAGTTAGCTTGATGGCTCATTAATTCCCCACGATCAGCCAGTAACACATCCGGAATACCAACACATGGCCACTGTTCTTCTGAAATATCGATGCCATACCTTGCACACGCTTCAACTTTACTAATAAAGCTGGATATCAAAGCTTTCATTGCAACGGGATAAGACGCATTATCGAAACCAATATAAAAACCAGCAACCATGCGACTAAATACATCGATAACCATGTAGATCGTTGGCCTACCAATAACTTTGTCCGAGTCGTTATCATCCACCAAGTATATATCTGCAATGGTGGCATCAATTTCGTATCGACTACCTGGGCCTAAAGCCTGCTCGGTTGCAGTTCCATGAAGCGGCCTAACATCTTTGTTGTAATTGCCTTGAGGCGTCTGAACACAGAGCAGAGTAACCTTGTTATACTCTGTCTTGTAAAAGTATTGAAACTGTCGAAATGTTGGTATTTGATGCTCTTCGGCATCAGGATGTTTTACTTTGTACGCTTTGCCAAACTTGTTGTATGCGTAGCGAATTGAATAGCCCTTATCGTTCATCAAATACTTATCGCAAATGATTCGAAATTGTTTTCTAATATTTTCTGTTACAGGCTCTCCGCTGCCGATACCGTAAATCCTTGGTCTGCCAGCTTTGCTGGTTGAAAAGTTTCTTCTTTTTCCAGCTGCGCCAGAGTTTTTGTAATCAGGCAAAAGTGCATTTTTTATCTGCCCACGTTGCCAATAGCGCCTAACTAAACGGTAGATCGTTGATTTGCCTTTATCAGAGCTGGCAATAGCATGGTTAAGTCTTCTGGCTCGAATTCTCTTATCGAACGCCTCTTCGCCTTCCACTATAGGCTTGATCAGTTCATAATTACTTTGGCTTTGCTGATAAACACTAGACTCTTTAGCCCAAGATTCACCTTGTAGATAAGCATAGGGATCAGGAATTCTTTCTACACGCCCTTCATCAACCCAATGGTTGCATTCATCAAAGTAAATTTTTTCAGGTAAGCCTTTGTTCTCGTCAAGAGCAATCCAATAGAAGTAACTCGTTTCCGTGAGAAGTATGCGGTAAGGTTTACCATCAAATGAGAGTGTTTCATTAACTTGCCACATAAACATATCCTTCATTTAACGCCACACCTCTAAACGCAAGATCTTCTGCCCTCAAACTATGAAAAGGATAACGAATATCAAACGTAATCAACCTCGCGGCACACATCAGTCGGAGGTCAAACAAGGAGTCACCTAAACCCTGTCCGTATGCCTTGTCATATTCCTTACAAATATCAATCACTTTTCTATTAGGATGGTGAATAAAATAAGTTTTCATGTTTTCATACAATAGTATCAACTCATCAGTGACAAGCTCGTCAAAATAACCTTTAACACCATAAAGCCAGTCAATATTAGTTACGACTACTTTATCTATCTCTTTTTCTGTTACGAGAAACCATGGAATTTTTTTGAGCTGCCAGTACCGGCGCTCAATTTCCAATTTTTCTACCGTTCTCGGATCTTTTAAAGCGTTTGAGTATTTTGCTTGAATAGCGAATTTAGGCTGAGTTTTGGAAGTCGAATTGACCAGAAAATCAGATGACATGACTAGATTGGAACCGCCTTGAGAGGGATGCCAAAGTTGGCCTTCTTTAGAAATATTTAAAGTATCATCCCGGTTAAGTGGGAACTGCTCACGAATATCAGTTACGGCGGAGTTATGATCGAGTAAAAGAAAGACTGCGAATTCAAGATCTGATAAGACATGATGAATCCGGCCAGTAAGATGAGAAAAGACCCTTTGGGAGCGACCTTCCGATGGCACCTCATTAACATACAACCACGGCTTGTAGTTAGAAAGCCTACCAGCACCGCGACCCTCTTTAATCCGCTTGATGATTTGCGTTTCAGTTAAAACGTACTTTGATTTAGCCATAACAAAAATCCGGTCAACTTTTATTCAGTTTAACCGGATTTAAAAAGTTTTCAACTTTAATGTCTCAGTTTCAAACTTTATTGTTTAGTATCAATCTTTATTGTCCACCGACATCAGCTCAGCATCATCGAGGCATGATTATTCCACCGTCACCGCTTTGGCGAGGTTACGTGGCTGATCAACATCCGTTCCTTTGATCAAGGCGACGTGATAAGACAATAACTGCATCGGAATCGTATAATAGATCGGCGCAGTAATGGTACTGACAGGCGGCATGGTGATGATTTTCATCGTCGCATCTTCAGCAAAACCAGCGTCTTGATCGGCAAAGACATACAACAAACCACCACGCGCTCGCACTTCTTCGATGTTTGATTTGAGCTTTTCAAGCAGATCGTTGCTCGGAGCGACCACTACCACTGGCATATCAGCATCAATCAGTGCGAGTGGTCCATGTTTTAACTCACCCGCCGCATAAGCTTCTGCGTGAATGTAAGAGATTTCTTTGAGTTTTAATGACGCTTCAACGGCAATAGGGTAAAACTCACCACGGCCTAAAAATAGCGTGTGGTGTTTATCGGCAAACTCTTCGGCAATCGCTTCAATCTGTTTTTCACAGCCAAGGGCTTGCTCTATTTGTCTTGGTAGAGCATGGAGAGCTTGGACAATCTCCGTCTCTAGTGCACGATCTATCACTTGCTTTTGTTTGCCCAATGCAGTGACAAGCATGAGTAGAGCGGCGAGCTGAGTGGTAAAGGCTTTGGTTGATGCAACACCAATTTCCGTTCCGGCACGAGTCATAAAGGCAAAATCAGACTCGCGCACTAAAGATGAACCCGCGACGTTACAAATCGTCATCGCCGCCATGTAACCTTTCTCTTTCGCTAGACGCAGTGCTGCCAGTGTATCGGCGGTTTCGCCTGATTGAGATAAGGTGATTAATAGGCTATTGGGGCGAGTAACAAATTTACGGTAGCGAAATTCAGAGGCAATTTCCACATCGCAGCTCACGCCGGATAAAGCTTCAAACCAGTAACGAGCCGTCATACCTGCGTTGTACGACGTACCACAGGCGACAATTTGGATGTGCTCAACTTGCGCTAAAATTTCCGCGGCATTGACACCAATACTCTCGGTGATCACGCTATCGTGAGTGATGCGCCCTTCCATCGTATTGATCAACGCTGTGGGTTGCTCGAAAATTTCTTTTTGCATAAAGTGGCGAAACTTACCTTTATCACCAGCATCGTGTTCAGCGTTCGACTCAATCACTTCACGCATTACCTGCTCGCCATTGGCAGCAAAAATATTCACCTCACGGCGCGTCACTTCAGCAACATCGCCCTCTTCAAGAAACATAAAACGGCGAGTCACATTGAGTAACGCCAATTGATCAGAAGCTAAGAAGTTTTCACCCACACCTAAACCAATCACAATCGGGCTGCCTGAACGAGCCACGACAACTCGGCTAGGATCGGTACAATCGAGCACGACGGTACCGTACGCGCCTTCCAGCTGTTTAACCGTTTTTTGTACCGCTTCAAGCAAAGTGCTTGCAGAGCGACGCTCCCACTCAACCAAATGAGCAATAACCTCGGTATCGGTTTGTGATTCAAAGACATAGCCACGGTCTTGTAATACGGTTCGCAGTGATGCGTGGTTTTCAATAATGCCATTATGGACCACGGTAATCGTGCCCGAGAGATGTGGATGAGCATTAATTTCTGACGGTTCACCATGAGTCGCCCAGCGAGTATGAGCAATACCTGTACCGCCAATAACTTTTTGCTGCTCGACCGCATCCGCTAATTCTTGCACTTTTCCTAAGCGACGTACGCGAGTGAGCGTATTCTCACTATCCACCACCGCAACGCCGGCAGAATCATAGCCTCGATATTCCAAACGACGTAAACCTTCGACTAAAATTTCCGCCACATCACGCTGCGCAACCGCGCCAACAATTCCACACATCTTCACACTCCATTTATTTCGATCTTTTTTCCACCAGTAGATCGCCCGTTAACAGCCATATACTGATGAGTAGATAATCATGCTTACGCTCGAATCACTCGCACACGATGCGATTCAATTTGTTTGAGATAGGCGTCGCTGAGATCGCTGTCCGTCACTAAGACATCAATACAATCCCAAGCCAGCTCTAAGTTGGGGATTTTTCGGCCAATCTTTTCTGATTCAATCATCACGATCACTTCACGTGACACATCTGCCATCACTTTGCTTAACCCGGTTAACTCATTGAACGTGGTCGTGCCGCGTTCAAGATCAACACCATCAGCGCCGATAAATAACTGATCAAAGTCGTAAGAACGCAAGACAGACTCCGCCACTTGACCCTGGAAAGATTCAGAATGAGTATCCCAAGTGCCACCGGTCATCAGTAGTGTCGGCTCACTTTCTAGCTCATTGAGGGCATTGGCGACATGCAATGAATTGGTCATAACCACCAAACCACGTTTATCGTTCAACTGCTGGATCAGTGCTGCCGTGGTACTGCCACTATCAATCACAATTCGATTATGATCTCTGATCAGCTTA
Source organism: Vibrio sp. A11 (assembly GCF_013048705.1). Taxonomy (NCBI): domain Bacteria; kingdom Pseudomonadati; phylum Pseudomonadota; class Gammaproteobacteria; order Vibrionales; family Vibrionaceae; genus Vibrio; species Vibrio sp. A11. Next base: position 16,421 of record NZ_VHSI01000011.1, read on the forward strand.
GCGGCTTGTTTGGCTAGCGCCACCTTTCGAACCGAAACTTTTTCATTCAATTCATCTGCCATCACTTCTTTTGGCAAAGCGATCGCGCCACCATAACGCCTAAGTAATAGACCATTGGTTTCTAATGAGGCAAGATCCTTTCTAATCGTGACTTCTGAGGTGGAAAACTGCTGAGAAAGTGCTTCGACACTGACCTCGCCTTGTTGATTGACTAAACTGGCGATCGCGTGTCTTCGTAGCTGGGTATTTCGTTTCGACATGAGGTTTGATTTTTTAAGTTTCGATTCGAAATCAATTATAATCACTTCGAAACATTTTAGTCTATTTATTTCGATACAAAAAATTAATAATTAGCGCTAAAACCTTGTTCTAAGACAAGTCTTAAATCGTGATATTGGCAGCATTAGATGATAGAATTCGCATCCGAAAAGAAAAAAAATTACAGAACTTGACGTAAATTTTTAACCACAATGGCTATTTGTAGACGTTGTGGGTTTGTTTGTGAAATTTCACCTCAGATAAGCAGTCATAAAATGACTAAATCTGTTGAAAGACTTTCAGCTTTAGAGTGAAACAGACTCGTGAAACCTAAGAGGCAAACGGAGACGCTTGCCATTACCGAGAACACTTTAAGGCTAAGCATTACCCTTTAAATTCATCTTAAATTTATTTACCGGAGAGCACTTTCCATGAAAAAGACCAAAATCGTTTGTACGATTGGCCCTAAAACTGAATCTGTAGAAAAACTGACTGAGCTAGTCAATGCGGGCATGAACGTCATGCGTCTTAACTTCTCTCACGGTGACTTCGTTGAGCACGGTACACGTATCGCGAACTTCCGCAAGGTAATGGAAAACACCGGTAAGCAACTCGCGATTCTATTGGATACCAAAGGTCCTGAAATTCGCACCATCAAACTAGAAAATGGTGATGATGTTGATCTGGTTGCTGGTCAAGAGTTCACGTTTACTACTGATACCTCAGTTGTCGGTAACAAAGACATCGTTGCTGTCACTTACGCAGGTTTTGCTAAAGATCTTGCCGCAGGCAACACTATTTTAGTCGATGATGGCCTAATCGAAATGAAAGTGATTGCCACCACTGAGACTGAAGTAAAATGTAAAGTCCTTAATAACGGCGCACTGGGCGAAAATAAAGGCGTTAACCTACCTAACGTTTCAGTTAACCTGCCAGCGCTTTCTGAAAAAGATAAAGCAGACCTTAAATTTGGTTGTGAGCAAGGCGTTGATTTCGTTGCAGCTTCTTTTATTCGTAAAGCAGACGATGTACGTGAAATTCGCGAATTACTGACTGCCAACGGCGGCGCAGATATCCAAATTATCTCTAAAATTGAAAACCAAGAAGGTGTGGATAACTTCGACGAAATTCTTGAGCTTTCTGACGGTATCATGGTTGCTCGTGGCGACCTAGGTGTTGAGATCCCTGCTGAAGAAGTTATCTTTGCACAGAAGATGATGATCGAAAAATGTAACCGCGCACGTAAAGTGGTTATCACCGCAACGCAAATGCTTGATTCAATGATCAAGAACCCACGTCCAACGCGCGCAGAAGCGGGCGACGTAGCCAACGCGGTAATGGATGGTACAGATGCAGTGATGCTTTCTGGCGAAACAGCAAAAGGTAAATACCCTGTTGAAGCGGTCACTATCATGGCGCAAATTTGTGCTCGCACTGACCGCGTTCTACAAGCGGAGTTGGGTTCTCGTCTAGACAGCCCACGTCTACGCATTACTGAAGCCGTTTGTAAAGGTGCGGTAGATACTGCTGAGAAATTGGCGGCTCCACTTATCGTGGTCGCAACTGAAGCGGGTAAATCAGCTCGTTCAGTGCGTAAGTACTTCCCAACTGCGAACATCATTGCGGTAACAACCAACAAGAAAACGGCCGCTCAACTCGTTCTGACTAAAGGTGTAACACCTGTTGTAGTTGATGCGATTGAAAGCACCGATGATTTCTACCGTCTAGGTAAAGAGATTGCTTTAGAATCAGGTTTAGGTAAGAAAGGCGACATCGCCGTGATGGTTTCAGGTGCATTGGTTGCATCAGGTACAACCAATACCGCTTCTGTTCACGTTCTATAATCGTTGCTCGATACCGAGAAAGTGATCAACTAAACGCAAAACGGGGCTGAAAAGCCCCGTTTTTTTATCTCGCTAATACCGACACCAAGATTATCTTAACCGATGATTAGCTCTCTTGACTTAAAAAAGTCGACACCTGATTGCGCCCCGACTTTTTCGATTCATACAGAGCGATATCGGCGCACTTATAGGAACGCGTTGCATCAAGGGTTAAGTCAGTAATGCCAGCACTGACGGTCACGGATAAATGCGGTTCGGCTTCCACCGCCCCTCTTAATCGCTCAATAATCTGCTGCGCTTGCTCAATGCGGGTTGAGGGCATAATAACGGCGAACTCTTCACCACCAATTCGTGCGATAAAGTCATAACTGCGAAGGTGTTGCGTCAGTAAACGCGCCACGTCGATGATCACTCGATCGCCCTGATCGTGACCTTGTTCATCATTAACACGCTTAAAGAAATCAATATCTAATAACACCAAACAGACGGGATAAGCATCGCCCTCAGCTTGAATACGTTCCACTTGATGGGTGAGCTCTAATTCAAACTTACGTCGATTCCATAGCTGCGTCAGGCTATCTTTCTCACTTAATTCACGCAACTTATTCTCTAATTGCTTACGTTCGGTAATATCAACAATCGACGTAATATAATAACTCACTCGCCCTGACTCTATAATGCCTTGAATGCACATCAGCGTAGTCAACATGTCACCTTGCGCAGTAGCGAACTCGACTTCCCCTTGCCAATAATGCTCGTTGGTAATTCGCTCTAAGACACTTAATATAAATGGCATGCCGTTATGATAAAGCAAGGTTTTCAGTCCGTTACGGCCGATCGCCCACGCTTTTGGTAACCCCGTCATACGTTCAAACTCATTATTAACCATCATGATTTGATGGTGTTTATCGGCAATCATCACCGCTGTCATGCCATTTAGTGCTGCGCGGGCAAGCTTGCTTTCTATATCGCGTCGATGGTAATGCAACACCATCGATAAGGTTGGCAAAGTGAAAAGCATCACCATGAGCAATACAAATAATCCTTCTTTGATTAGGTCATTTAAATCACGTTCGGCGCGCTGTGCTAATTCTTCCGGAGTTAAATGGACAATCAAATACATCGCTTGATCATCGGTTAATGAAATAGATGCAAAGGCAATTAAATGCCCCTGTTCAAGCTGATACCCCGTATTTGCGGTCTGCATACGTTGCCACGTCAGCGGAAAACGGTGTGCGAGATTATCTTCCAGTATAAAAGGCTTCATTAACGCATGTTGTGATAACTTATGGCTCAAGACAACCCCTTGATCAGTAACGATTTCGGGTTGTAAATCGCGTTGTAAGCTATAACTGACTCGCTCTGCTAAACGCCAAAGATTAATATCCATCATGATATAGCCGTAACGCAGCCCAAATACCTTAACGGGCGTGATAAGCTGCATCGATGGCATCGGATGGTGATCATTCCATCCCCAAATACCAATTTGCTCGTCACTGAGCTGCTCAGCAAGTGCAAGTCGTTCGCTACTGGCTTGATTGTCCAGTGCATGGCTGATCACTTTGCTCGACTCTGTAGCCGAGTACATCACCCCGACATTGGCTTGGCCTTCATTATCAAAAAAGACGATTGAGTTATACCATTTTTGGTAATGAGCAACGGACGCAAACGCTTCTTCGAGTAAGCGCTGATTGTTCGGCTCAGGTGAGAAGGCGTAATCGCAGGTCGTCTGACTATGACTGAGTAGATGAATGATAGAAAAAAGCTGATCTTGGATATTGGCGTACTCTCTCACACCGTAAGAGAGTTGATGGAGTGCTTGCTGAGCGGCGTGATTAATATGATTTTGTTTAATTTTTTGATGGCGCTGAGCGTAATAGAAAACGATGATTGAGGTGGTCAAAGCGCAGGCAATGAGAAGAAAAGTAATCGCTCTAGAAAATCTCATAGCCCTAATTATATACACTCAGTCGTCTCAGAATGCGCATTATAACAGCATTTTCTTATTGCTGAACAAAAAACTAGCGCATAGCACTCAAGCGCACCCACGCAACGGAGTGCGCTTGAGGTCAAATTTAGTGGGTCAATTTATAAATCACATCGACTCGATCACGGATAACAATCGTTGAATCTTGATAGCTCTGACTCACTTCTGCGCTATCGGCCATGCTGACTGAACGCATCATCACCGGCTGAGGAGTGATTGAACTGTATTCAATACGCCATACTGGACCCAACTTACTTTGAAACCCAGTAGCCAATGAATTGGCTTTTTGTTTGGCATCTTCAATCGCTGCCATTCTCGCTTGCTGTTGGTATTTCGCTTGTTCACTGACTTTTAGCTGAACGTTATCGACCTGATTAATGCCCAAAGCCAACGCTAAGTCTAAGTACTGATTCAAAGCACTGAGTTTTTCGACCTCAACGGTGACACTTCTCTGCGCTCGATAGCCAACTAACTCAGGCTGTCCAGACTTTGGATAATGATATTGAGGAGTGAGATACAAATTTGAGCTGGAGATATCTTCACTTTTCACACCGGACTGCTTAAGGCTATCGACAAAGTCCGCGACCACTTTATCCACCGTGGCTTTCGCTTGCTCAGCATTCATCGTAGTTTCAACCACCTTAACGGAAAACTGCGCTCTGTCTGGTTGAGCAATGACTTCACCATAACCAGAAGTCACGATATGAGGAAAGTTCATTTGCTGAGCTTGCGCACTCACCGCCGTAAGACTGCATAAGACTATAAGCCATTGACGTAGCGATTTCATATTACTCATCCTTTATGTTGGAAAATGTTGTGATAGATAAATCACGTTAACTCGTTATATCATCATAAACCAATATAGAGTGATTCACTTGGCATTGCTGATAAACTGACACCGTTTTAACTTATTGAACTCACTTAAACTTACTGTGGCAAATGTGTCCTCGCATAATTAACGATCCCTGTTGATAGCTGAGCTAAAATTCCCGTTTCTAATAGCCAATGATGCCAATAGATCACATTGGTTACGGTTTGCCCAGGCGTCACCTCAACCAACTCACCTTTTGCCAACTCCTCTGCAATTTGTAAACGTGGAATTAAACAATAAGCCAACCCCGCTTTTGCAAGGGCAACGAAAGACTCTGAACTGCCGACTTTATGATTGATCCGCATTTCACTCTGCACCGCAAAGTGCTGTTTTAAAAATTGTTTATGTTGGCTATCTTGCATATCAAATGATACCGATGGGGCATGGAGCAGAGTTTGCGCATTCACACCATTCGAAAAATAGCGCGTCATAAAGCTGGGGCTAGCGACACATAAGTAATCCATTTTGCCCAAGTATTCGGCTCGACAACCCGGTAACGGTTGATCATCTAAACTGATCGCTCCCACCACTTCGCCATTCTTCATTTTTTCTATCGAACGGGATTCATCAAGAATAGAGAATTGAAACGCGACGTTTTCTTTACTCATGATCGGCTGTAGAGCTGGAATGACCCAACTGGCTAAACTGTCAGCATTGGTAGCAATTGATAAGGTAACCGGACGTGCCGAGGTATCATTTAATAACTCTGGCATGGTTTCTTGCTCCAGCAAGAGAACCCGACGATACAAGCCAAGCAATTTTTTGCCTATCAGAGTCGGCTTCGGCGGGGCGCTACGCACCAGTGCTGGCTGCGCGATGAATTTCTCCAGTTGTTTGATACGCTGCGAAACAGCAGATTGAGAAATACACAGCTTTTCAGCCGCACGCTCAAAGCCTCCATATTGTAAAACCGCATCCAGTGCTTCTATCCATTTGTAATCTAAGCCACGCATTCTTGTCCACCCTACAGAAAATAAGCCAAACTTATTTGATATTAAAATTATTAATTATACTAATCAAATAACTCTGGGTATCTTGCGGCCATTATTTGGCATTCTATTAATGAGACAACTGTGAACTTCTGGATTTTGCTACAAGGCTTCGGACTCGGGGCAACGATGATTATCCCCATCGGAGCACAAAACGCTTACGTGTTAAACCAAGGCATTAAACGTCATCACCATCTAACCACGGCAACCATCTGTAGCGTATTAGATGTTATCTTTATCTCCTTGGGAATATTTGGCGGCGGCGCATTGCTGTCACAAAATGAAAGTTTATTGATTGCGGTTACTTTAGGTGGGATCGCCTTTTTAACTGGCTACGGATTATTGGCATTAAAAACGGCTTTTAAACCATCGCAAAAACAAGAGTCTTCCTCTGAGATCACGGCAAGAGGTAAACGAACGGTGATTCTTGGGGCATTAGCGGTCACCGTACTGAACCCACATTTATACTTAGATACGGTGGTAATTTTAGGATCGATTGGTGGCCAATTTGAAGGTCATGATCGGCTTTCATTTGCCTTAGGAACGATGATCGCTTCCTTCGTATGGTTTTATTCATTATCGATAGGCGCAGCCAAATTAGGGCCAACCTTATCCAAACCCGCCGTCAAAAAAGGCATCGATCTGGTGATCGCGGCAATGATGTTTACCATTGCTTTTCTATTGGCGAATAACCTTCAGCAGTATTGGAACTAAAATAACAACGGAGGCCTTGGCCTCCGTTGTTATTTTCTGTGGTTGATTAATTTGTTCAACGCAGCCAATAACGTCTGTTAGCTGATTTTATTCAAATGAACATCCATTTGTGGGAATGGAATTTCAATACCATTTTCATCGAGCGCTTCTTTAATCTTATGCGTCAGTTCCCAATAAACGGGCCAGTAATCTGCACTCTCCACCCAAGGGCGAACAATAAAATTAATCGATGAATCACCGAGTTGATGTACTTCAACTCTCACCGCAGGATCTTTTAACACTCGAGGATCGCGCTCAACCACATCACGCAGTACCTGCTTGGTTTTATTCAGATCCGATTTATAAGATACGCCTATCAGTAAATCGACGCGACGCGTGGCGTGGCGTGAATAATTGACAATTGCGCCATTCACTACCGCAGAGTTAGGTAATACCACCATTTTGTTATCGGGTGTTTTTAAAATCGTCTGAAAAATATGAATCGAATCAACCGATCCTGCGGTTCCAGCCACTTCGATATAGTCACCCGATTTAAACGGACGGAAAGCAACGATTAAAACGCCAGCGGCAAAGTTGGATAAAGAGCCTTGCAGCGCTAAACCCACCGCTAAACCCGCAGCACCGATAATTGCCACGACGGAAGCAGTTTGGACTCCGATACGACTTAACGCGGCAACCAATACAATAATAAATAGCGTATAACGTACGATGCCTTGGATAAAATCAACAACCGCCTTATCCATCTCTTTTTTCATCAACACGTTTGCTAAGCTACCCGCAATCGTTTTGACAATGATGTTACCAATAAACAAAATCAAAATAGCGGAAATAATATTCACACCGTATTGAATAAATAAATCTGAGTTATTGGTTAACCAACTATTGACCTGATGTAAGCTTTCAACGCCAGGAACTTCTATTCCCACTGACTCATTCGCCATCTTGTATATCCTCTACAATCAATGATATCGATATTGTTTTTGTTTGATGTATACAAAGGAGTGACAACTGCCTTATGTAATATCCCACGCAAAGTATACTTATTTAAATCTCAGTAAACGATAAGATTATTCTTTAAACTAGCAGATCTATTTCCTAATCACTAGCCATAAAAAAGCCGCCCTAACAAGGACGGCTAATGACTAACTAGACACTAATTACAGTACGTTAACAGCGTTAAGGTCTGCAAAAGCTTTCTCTAGACGAGCCACCATTGAGGTTTGGCCTGCACGTAGCCATACGCGTGGATCGTAGTATTTTTTGTTTGGTGCAGCTTCACCAGTTGGGTTACCGATTTGACCTTGTAGGTAATCGTGGTTTTCCGCTTCATATTTACGGATACCATCCCATGTTGCCCACTGAGTATCAGTATCGATGTTCATTTTGATAACACCGTAGCTGATTGACTCTTTGATTTCCGCTTCAGAAGAACCAGAACCACCGTGGAAAACAAAGTTTAGAGAGTTAGCTGGAAGGCCAAATTTCTCAGAAACGTACGCTTGAGAATCACGTAGAATGGTTGGAGTCAATACCACGTTACCCGCTTGATAAACACCGTGTACGTTACCGAAAGAAGCAGCGATAGTAAAACGATGGCTGACTGCGCTTAGTTTTTCATAAGCGTAAGCCACGTCTTCTGGAGAAGTATACAGCTCAGATGAATCCATATGAGAGTTATCAACGCCGTCTTCTTCACCGCCAGTACAACCCAGTTCGATTTCGATGGTCATACCCATTTTCGCCATACGCTCTAGGTATTTCGCGCACGTTTCGACGTTTTCTTCTAAAGACTCTTCAGAAAGATCTAGCATGTGAGAAGAGAACAGAGGCTTACCTGTTTGAGCAAAGAACTCTTCGCCAGCATCAAGTAGACCATCGATCCAAGGCAGCAATTTCTTCGCAGCGTGGTCAGTGTGTAGAATCACTGGCACACCGTAAGTTTCAGCAACAGCGTGAACGTATTTTGCACCAGCTACTGCACCAAGGATTTGAGCACCTTGGCCTTCAAGTTTAACGCCTTTACCAGCAAAGAAAGCAGCGCCACCGTTAGAGAATTGCACCACGACTGGCGCTTTCACTTTGGCTGCAGCTTCTAGTACCGCGTTGATAGAGTCAGTATTAACAACGTTAACAGCAGGTAGAGCAAAGTTATGCTCTTTCGCTACTGCAAATACTTTCTGTACGTCATCACCAGAAATCACACCAGGTTTTACGAAATCGAAGATCTTAGACATGGATTTGATCCTATTTTTTCTGTCGTTTAAAAATAAAACAGTTAAGTTTACATTCTTGCAAACGTTTGCTCACAACTGGCGCTATTCTAGCAGAATAAATACCCTCGTGCAGCAAACAAGAAAGCGGGAGTTGCCCCCCGCTCTCATCGTCATTATGCTTTCGCGCGTGCTTCTAGCATTTCTACTGCTGGTAGAACTTTACCTTCAACAAATTCAAGGAAAGCACCGCCACCGGTTGAAATATAAGATACGTCAGCTTTGATACCAAACTTATCGATCGCTGCTAGCGTGTCACCGCCACCCGCTACTGAGAAACCTGCCGATTTGGCGATCGCTTCAGAGATACCTTTAGTACCGGCTTCGAAATTTTTGAATTCAAATACGCCGACTGGGCCATTCCACAAAATCGTTTTTGCGTTAGCGATGATTTCAGCCAATGCTGCGGTTGAATCTGGGCCTAGGTCGAAAATCATATCGTCATCTTGCACTTCAGAAACGTGCTTGATTTCCGCTGCGGCGTTTTCATCAAACGCTTTCGCACAAGCAACATCAGTCGCAAGAGGAATAGAGCACTCTTTCATTAACTTTTTCGCTGTATCAAGCAAGTCGGCTTCATAAAGAGATTTACCGACATTGTGACCCGCAGCGGCAATAAAGGTATTCGCGATACCACCGCCAACAACCAGTTGGTCAGCAATTTTAGAAAGGGATTCGAGTACGGTGAGTTTTGTTGATACTTTTGAACCACCAACGATAGCCACTAATGGACGCTCTGGGTTATCCATCGCTTTACCCAATGCTTCAAGTTCTGCCGCCAATAGTGGGCCAGCACAAGCGATCGGAGCGAACATACCAACGCCATGAGTCGACGCTTGAGCACGGTGAGCCGTACCAAACGCATCCATCACAAACACGTCACATAACGCTGCGTATTTTTTCGATAATTCTTCTTCGTTTTTCTTCTCGCCTTTGTTAAAGCGAACGTTTTCAAGAACGACCAATTCGCCAGCGTTCAATTCCAAACCATCAAGGTAATCTTTAGCCAGTTTAACTTCGCAATCTAACGCGTCTTTTAAGTAGTTAACGACGGGTAATAGAGAGAACTCTTCCGTGTATTCGCCTTCCGTTGGACGACCGAGGTGAGAAGTCACCATTACTTTAGCGCCAGCCGCTATGCAGTGCTGAATGGTTGGTAAAGACGCAAGAATACGTGCATCCGAAGTCACTTTGCCATCTTTCACTGGTACGTTTAGGTCAGCACGGATAAATACGCGTTTACCTGCTAGATCCAGGTCGGTCATCTTGATTACAGACATGGTTTGTCCTCTCAAATATTAATAAATAAAGTTTTTGGAAACCCGGCAACCTTGCCGAGCTTAGTTATTCTTCAAACTGGTTATTGATATGGAGACCGTCACGATGTATTTCAAGTTCAATACTCAGCCATCCCCATCATCCTGCTCCTACTCGGATGCTTGCATTGCGAGCGCCGTATCCAGCATGCGGTTCGCAAAGCCCCATTCGTTATCGCACCAAACCAACATTTTAACCAGTTGCCCGTTACTGACTCGGGTTTGTGAACCATCCACAATCGCACTGTGTGGATCATGGTTAAAATCGATGGATACCAATGGAGCTTCAGTATAGTCAACAATGCCATCTAATGTACACCGAGATGCGTGTATGATGGTTTGATTTACGTCATTAACTTTCACATTTGTATTTAATGTGACACTTAAATCCATCGCTGTGACGTTAACTGTTGGCACGCGCACTGAAATTGCCTCAAATTTGTTAGAAAATTTCGGAAAAATTCTTTCAATACCTTTATGCAATTTAGTATCAACGGGAATGATCGATTGGCTAGCAGAACGCGTACGACGCAGATCGGTATGGTAAGCATCAATAACGGGCTGATCATTCATCGCCGAATGAATGGTGGTGATGGTACCAGAGTCAATACCAAAGGCTTCATCCAAGACTTTTATGATCGGCACAATGCAGTTGGTGGTACAAGAGCCATTGGACACCACGCGGTGCTCAGCAGTCAGCGTTTGATGGTTAACACCATAAATGATGGTGTTATCGAGATCATGGCTCCCGGGATGGGAAAAGAGCACTTTCTTAGCACCCGCGGTAATATGGGCTAGACCATCGGCTTTGGAACCATAGACTCCGGTACAATCGAGAACAATATCAACCCCAAGATCGCGCCAAGGCAGTAGTTTGATTTCGCTAAGATGAAGGATCCGAATCGAATCATAGACACCTGCCTCATGATGCACATAGATATGCTCTTGATCATTGGTGATTTTTTTACCAAAACGGCCATGACTCGTATCGTATTGCAGAAGGTGGGCCATCGCATCGGGTAATGCCAGTTCATTGACTGCCACTACTTTGATTTGCTGATTTTTTCCACTCTCATATATCGCTCGCAAGACATTGCGCCCGATACGCCCAAACCCATTGATCGCAACTTTAAGCATCATTCCATCGTCTTAATTGTTTTCGAGAGGAGGATAGTAACTGATAGCCTTTAAGAGCAACACCCCCACTCATCCATCGTCGATAAAAAAAGGCTCACTAAATAAAGTGAGCCCGGTATAACGCTTTTAGAAACTGATATCCGCCCCTATCCAGTAGCTGCGTCCATCCAGCACTTTGCCATGTTTATCTTGTGAAATATCGGTATCGGTGAGGTTATAGATACCAAACAGTAAACGTGTCTCTTTGTTGACTTGATAATTACCACCAATATCTAAGGTTTGGTAAGCATCGTATTTATCTCCAACAGCCCCGCCTCGCACAATCGCATATTCACTGCCTTTGTATTTGGCATGTGTCCAAAACGTTAGCTGCTCACTGGCATCCCAATCTAAATTGATCGATGCTTGATGGCGTGGAGTTCGACTTAATGGATCGCCACGATTCGCCCCACTGCGCTGCTCTGAGTCCGTAAAGGTATAGTTGGCCGATAGAGCGAGTTGTTCCATGACTGGTATTTTAAAACTGGTTTCTATCCCTTGAATCCGTGCTTTATCGACATTTTCTCGTTGCTGAATAAAATCATGCTGACTGCCTGAAGGTGAAACACATCCTCCACCGTTGCTGGCATCATCACATAGAGTGGTAATCAACACTTTATCTTTAAAGTCGGTATTAAATAAGCTGAGTGATGCCTGAAACCCTGTTGGTAGCTGATAGAAGATCGCAATTTCTTGGTTCAATGTTTTTTCAGGTTTGAGATCAGGGTTGCCTAAAATCACCCCATTACGACGCCCACCACCGGTCACTTGTCCCCAATCGCTAGAGACTTCACGCAACCCTGGAGCACTGAAGCCATTAGTCACACCACCTTTTACCGTCCAGTGATCACTTAATTGCCAAACAGCATAGGCACGGGGGGTAATTTCATTGCCATAATGCTGATCGCGATTAAAACGTGCCCCAAGTGTTAAGGCAAAGTCTTGTGTCATTTGCCACTCATCTTCAATGAAAAAGGCACCGCGCCAACGTTCTAATGAATTTACGCTAGGATTGTATTTGTTACCGGCATCATCCAACGATTCGTTAAAGTATTGTCCACCAACAGTCACGAAATGATCGTCAAACGCACGTTGTAAACTGGCGTCAACCACTTGGTTAGTGATCGTCATTTGACGGCTTTCATTGTCTGTTTTTTCGTGACTATAGCTCAATTGGCTGGTTGCAAACTCCCAACGTCCTTCATGAGAAAGGGCATAATACGAACGTTCATAATCCCCTTGTGATGGACGTTCGGCACTTTTTTTAGAACTGTCCCGCTGTTGACGACTTTGATTAATATCGATACGAATATCTTGCGTGTCAGTCGGGGTGAGATCAAAACGGACATTGGCACTGTTCATCTCTTGTTCAGGGTAATAACCGATTTTGTCATCTTCAGCACGTCGAGAAACGGAACCAGAAAGCTGAACCCCAAGTAAACCATCAATCAAAGGACCAGCGATAGTTGCACTGGCTTGCTGGCTATCACCGGCATAACCACGATCGCGCAGTTGGCTTTCTAGACGAAGTGAACCATTCCAAGTATCCGACACTTTTTTAGTGATAATATTAATCACCCCGCCCATTGCATCAGAACCATACAACGAAGACATTGGGCCGCGTACAACCTCGATTCGTTCTATCATATTGAGTGGTGGGATCCAGCCTTGCTCTATGCCTGGTCCATCGCTGTTAGGGCGCGTTTGACGGCTGCCTTGTCTTTTTCCATCGACTAAAATCAGCGTATATTTAGCATCTAAGCCGCGAATACTAATGTCTTGACTGGCGCCGCCACCAGAAATATAAATGCCCGGTACCGAGCGCAACGCATCGGTTAAATCTCTAAATGAGCCCTTGGCCATCTCTTCGGCACTGATCACCGTGATACTGGCTGGCGCATTTCTCACCACCTGCTCAAAACCTGACGCAGTCACGACCAGTGTTTCGTCAACTTGACGCTCTTGCTGAGCACTCACTGGTACCGACGCAAATAGACCAAACGCTACGGCCAAAGCGACGCGGGTTGGATTTAATCTAGACATTCACCACTCCATAAATGATAATGATTATTAATTTCGAAGTGGAATTATTCACAATTTGAATCATTGAGATAGACCGACAGATGGAATAGTCAGTCCCAGATATGGAACAACACGATTATTGAATAACGAGGTCACTGTTATCATGCATGATTTAAGTGCTATCAAAGCCTTCCATGCACTCTGTCAGCACAAAAGTCTGACCGCTGCCGCTAAAGCGCTTGAACAACCAAAATCGACACTAAGTCGACGGCTTGCTATGCTCGAAAGTGATTTAGGGCAAGCGCTGATCACTCGTCAAGGCAACCGACTCACATTAACTAAGGCCGGACAAGTGTTTGCCGTTTATAGCGAGCAATTAGTTGAATTGGCATCAAAAGGTATTGAAGCTCTTCAAGAGCTGAACAATCAAATCAGCGGTAACCTGACGTTAGTCGTTCATCCCAACTTAGTCCGAGGGTGGATAAGCCACGTTCTCGATGAGTTTATGCTGGCACACCCCGAAGTAACCATTCGAGTACACAGTCACTACGTAGCCGAAAATAGCCTGTTAGAACCTGATTTGATGATTTGGATCGGGGCTATCACCCCCTCTGGATGGCGACGCGAGCTTCTCGGTAATTGGCATTATTCACCGTACGCTTCTCCGAATTATTTAGCCACTCACCCTAAGCCCGAACATCCTGAGCAGCTTATAAATCATACTTGGATAGATTTTATCGCCTGTCGCCAAGAAGGATTAACCCTAACTCATCAGACTCAAGGAGATTGGGTATTACCAGCTCTGAAAAGTCGTTTACAAAGTGATAGCTTAGCCATGCAAGCCGACGCGATAGCCAAAGGGCGAGGAATTGGCTTGCTACCCACTTGGTTTGCAGAAGGCTTTGAACGCGCTCATCCGGGGAGTCTTGCTGCTTGTTTACCAGAGTGGTTATCTCCACCCAGTGAGGTGGCTTGTTACTATCCAGCGGGGCGTCACCCTTTGCGTTTACGCTTGTTTATTGATGCTTTGCGTCATGCTTGCCCTAATGAATGGAAAACGGCTTAGCTCCATAGAAAAAGCCCAGCAAATAAGCTGGGCTCAGTTAGAACTCAATATCAACCATTAAGCCAGTAGTTCGTTTAAGCCAACAGTTCGTTAGCTGTTTTCACCACATTTTCAGTCGTAAAACCAAACATTTTGAACAGTTGATCCGCTGGTGCCGATTCACCGAACGTCGTCATGCCGATGATCTTGCCGCCAAACCCAACGTACTTGTACCAGAAATCCGCAATGCCTGCTTCAATCGCGATACGTTTGGTCACGTCTGCAGGTAATACCGCTTCACGATACGCTGCATCTTGCTTGTCGAAAGCATCGGTCGATGGCATTGAAACCACGCGAACGTGCTTACCTTCAGCGGTTAGCTGCTCTGCCGCTTTCACCGCTAGCTCCACTTCAGAGCCGGTCGCAATCAAGATAAGCTCTGGTTTGCCAGCGCAATCTTTAAGGATATAACCACCTTTGGCGATATCAGCCACTTGCGCTGCCGTACGAGACTGCTGAGCGAGGTTTTGACGTGAGAAGATCAACGCTGATGGCGCCTCTTTAC
The DNA here is from genome assembly GCF_013048705.1 of Vibrio sp. A11. Taxonomy (NCBI): domain Bacteria; kingdom Pseudomonadati; phylum Pseudomonadota; class Gammaproteobacteria; order Vibrionales; family Vibrionaceae; genus Vibrio; species Vibrio sp. A11. Next base: position 31,478 of record NZ_VHSI01000011.1, read on the forward strand.
GTTCAATGGCCAGTTTCCAGGCGACTGCAGATTCCACTTGGTCACAGGGACGCCATGTGCTCATATTCGGAGTTAAACGCAGTGAAGCGATTTGCTCAACCGGTTGGTGAGTCGGGCCATCTTCACCCAAACCAATCGAGTCATGAGTATAAACCTGAATGTTTTGGATCTTCATCAGCGCCGCCATACGCATTGCGTTACGAGCGTATTCCATAAACATTAAGAAGGTCGCGCCATAAGGGACAAAGCCACCGTGCAACGCGATACCGTTCATAATAGCCGTCATACCAAATTCGCGTACGCCGTAATGGATGTAGTTGCCAGAGAAATCTTCAGCGGTGAGTGATTTTGAGCCAGACCACATGGTCAAGTTTGATGGCGCTAAGTCTGCGGAGCCGCCCATAAATTCTGGTAATAATTTACCGAACGCTTCAAGGGCATTTTGCGAGGCTTTACGTGACGCAATATTGGCAGGGTTAGCTTGTAATTCAGCAATGATAGCATTGGCTTGCTCTTCCCACTGCGCTGGAAGGTCACCATTAACACGGCGTTTGAACTCAGTCGCTTCTACTGGGTACTCGGCAGCGTAAGCGGCAAATTTTTCATCCCAAGCCGCTTCTTTAGCTTGGCCCGCTTCTTTGGCGTCCCACTGAGCGTAAATATCAGCCGGAATTTCAAATGGAGCGTATTGCCAACCCAAGAATTCACGCGCCGCTTTAATTTCATCGTGGCCTAATGGCGCGCCATGGCAGTCATGAGAACCCGCTTTATTGGGCGAGCCAAAACCGATGATGGTTTTGGTACAGATCAATGTTGGACGAGGATCGGCTTTGGCGGCTTCAATTGCTGCGTTAATCGCCTCTGCATCGTGACCATCAACCGCTGGGATCACATGCCAGCCATAGGCTTCAAAACGCTTAGGCGTGTCATCAGAGAACCAGCCTTCAACGTGGCCGTCAATCGAGATGCCGTTGTCATCCCAAAACGCGATAAGCTTACCAAGGCCAAGCGTGCCAGCCAGTGAGCAGGCTTCGTGAGAAATGCCTTCCATCAAGCAGCCATCACCCATAAAGACATAAGTAAAGTGATCAACGATGTCGTGACCTGGCTTGTTGAACTGAGCCGCGAGCGCTTTTTCAGCCATCGCCATGCCCACTGCATTAGTAATCCCCTGACCTAGAGGACCAGTCGTGGTTTCAATACCTGGCGCGTAACCGTATTCTGGATGACCTGGGGTTTTGGAATGCAACTGACGAAAGTTTTTCAGATCATCAATCGATAACTCATAACCACTTAGGTGCAGCAGTGAGTAAATCAGCATTGAGCCATGGCCGTTAGACAACACAAAACGGTCGCGGTCAGCCCATTGTGGATTGTGCGGATTATGGTTGAGGTGTGAGCGCCACAGCACTTCAGCGATATCCGCCATGCCCATTGGGGCTCCCGGATGCCCAGAGTTAGCTTGTTGAACACCATCCATGCTTAACGCACGAATCGCGTTAGCCAGTTGTTTACGCGAAGACATATCAGCTCCTAAAAAGCGATGAAATAAAAAGCGATCTCCCAAACCAATCAAAGTTGCAAATCAACGATGGGTGCTCTCGCTCCTACCAGCAACATTATTGCTCTGAATAGAAGGCAAACCAAATCACTGAACCGCCGCCGCTTAAAGTGGGAAGGGTATAGAAAAAGTGCTCAATATTGTCGCAAAGCCCCTTACGCTCTGCAAACCTTTTACTGCCTCTTAGGCTGATTTTTGCAATCGGTTACATGAAATTTCATCGTAATTATAAAAACATCACAAAACCAAGCAAACGTTTGGCCATAAGATAAACTAAAAAAGAGCTTGTAATTTGAGCATTGAAAACTAGAATAGACGTCTAGATGTAGAAACGCCTACATATTGAACAATTTTACCGACGCGTTTATCGAATAACGGGTCGCTACTAATATGAAAATTGGAGCTATCATGGCTAAACATTTGTTTACTTCTGAATCTGTATCAGAAGGTCATCCTGATAAAATTGCCGACCAAATCTCTGACGCGGTTCTTGATGCCATTTTAGAACAAGATCCAAAAGCTCGTGTCGCGTGTGAAACCTATGTCAAAACCGGAATGGTCATGGTTGGCGGTGAAGTAACGACGTCAGCGTGGGTGGATATTGAAGAGCTTACTCGCCAAACGGTACGTGAAATTGGTTATGTTAACTCTGAGATGGGCTTTGATGCCAACTCGTGTGCGGTACTCAATACCATTGGTAAACAGTCGCCAGATATCAACCAAGGCGTTGATAAAGCCGATCCTAAAGATCAAGGCGCAGGTGACCAAGGCATCATGTTTGGTTACGCTTGTAACGAAACCGAAGTGCTGATGCCTGCACCGATTACCTATGCACACCGTTTAATGCAGCGTCAAGCTGAAGTGCGTAAAAATGGTAGCCTAGCTTGGTTGCGCCCTGATGCAAAATCTCAGGTCACTTTCCAATATGACCAAGGTAAGATCGTCGGTATTGATGCTGTGGTACTGTCTACTCAGCATTGTGATTCCGTCTCTACCGCTGATCTGCGTGAAGGCGTGATGGAAGAGATCATCAAGCCTGTTCTACCTGCAGAATGGCTAACCAAAGACACCAAATACTTCATTAACCCAACTGGTCGTTTCGTGATTGGTGGTCCAATGGGTGACTGTGGCTTAACGGGTCGTAAAATTATCGTCGATACCTACGGCGGCGCAGCACGTCATGGTGGTGGTGCTTTCTCTGGTAAAGATCCATCAAAAGTTGACCGTTCAGCCGCTTACGCTGCTCGCTATGTTGCCAAAAACATTGTCGCTGCCGGTCTTGCGGATCGCTGTGAGATTCAACTTTCTTACGCCATTGGTGTCGCTGATCCAACGTCGATCATGGTAGAAACCTTCGGTAGCGAGAAAGTACCACACGATATTATTATTGAAGCGGTCCGTCAGTTCTTCGACTTACGTCCTTACGGTTTGCAAGAAATGCTCAGCTTACTACAGCCGATCTACAAGAAAACCGCCGCTTATGGTCACTTTGGTCGCGAAGAATTCCCTTGGGAAGCGACAGATAAAGCTGCCCTATTGCGTGACTTTGCCGGTTTAAAATAATTATCCATAGCCGAAGTGGCTTACTCTCCAACGAGTGGTAAGCCATGATTGGATAAACCTCAGATCCGTCTGAGGTTTTTTATTGGAGGTCCTTTGATCAATTTTGAATTGCATTATCGTGCCCAGCAGCAAATACAACGCTGTATTGAACGGGCCTCAGAATACTTTAATACCCCTTTCTCCCGACCAAACCTCAGCCTAAAACTACGCGGTAAAACCGCAGGTAAAGCCTATTTGCAACGCTGGGAAATTCGCTTAAATCCGATTTTATTGGCTGAAAATCCGCAAGCTTTTATCGATGAAGTGATCCCCCATGAAATTGCTCACCTGATCACTTATCAACGTTATGGACGAGTACGTCCTCACGGTCGTGAATGGCAATCCGTTATGTCACAGGTGTTTAATCTGCCCCCCAGAACCACTCACAGCTTCGATGTTGGCTCTGTCCAGGGTAAAATCTTTGCTTATCGCTGCGCGTGTCAAGTTCACTCATTATCAATTCGTCGTCATAACAAGGTGTTACGTCAACAAAGCAGCTATCATTGCCGCCACTGTCAAACACCTCTGGTCTTTACTGGATAAACCGACTCCTCATTCATCTATCAATAGGCAAGTCATTTTTTGAGTGGTAGACTGCGAAAAATCATACTTATCTCAGTCTTTTGCCATGTTTTATTTACGTTTGCTGTCGATTTTAGGTTTATTTGTTTTTACTACCAGTAGCCTCGCTGCTGCCCCAACTTCTTTTGCTCAAGCCAAACGTATCGCCGTTAAACTTTATCAAGATCATCCGGTTAGCTTCTACTGTGGCTGTGAGATTAGCTGGCAAGGTCAACGAGGTATTCCTGATCTTGAAGGCTGTGGCTATGAAGTTCGCAAACAAGCCACCCGCGCCAATCGAATTGAATGGGAGCACGTGGTGCCTGCTTGGCAGTTTGGTCATCAGTTACAATGTTGGCAAGAAGGCGGGCGCAAACACTGTGCACGCCACGATGAGCAATTTCGTCAAATGGAGGCCGATTTACACAACCTCACTCCCGCGATTGGTGAAGTGAATGGCGATCGCTCTAACTTCAATTTTAGTCAATGGAACGGGATTGATGGTGCGACGTATGGTCGCTGTGAAATGCAAATTAACTTTGCTCAGCGTAAGGCTATGCCGCCGACAAGAGCTCGTGGCGCTATCGCCCGTACCTATTTGTATATGAGTCAGCACTATGGGTTTAAGCTATCTAAGCAACAAGCACAATTAATGCAGGTTTGGGATAATCAATACCCGGCTGATGAATGGGAGTGTGAACGTAACCGACGCATTACCACCATTCAAGGTCACTCTAATCCATTTGTTGATACACAGTGTTCTCGTCGCCACCGTGAATAGAGCCAAGATCGTCATCAACAACAATGACTAAAATTTCAAGCTGAGCGCTTAAACGAATAGGGGCAGTGTCATCGCATCTTAAACGGTGACCGTCCCTCAAACGCCGCAGAAAAAGATATTTCCCTTCAACGCGGTGATCAGGTGAGCTATCATCACTAGATTGTGGTTATCAAGACATCGGTCGGGTAACACGGATACTCCATGACTTGAACCCGTCACTTAACGTACCAATATTATCCATACTGTGCGATCTTCAAGTCACCAAAGTATCGCTTTGTCATCAATTATTAGGAACTTGGCATGCGTATTCCTCGAATTTATCATCCCTCCCCTATCCACCAATTGGGCACGCTTGCCCTCAGTGACGACGCCGCCAATCATATCGGTAAAGTTCTGCGTATGCAGCCCGGTCAATCGGTGACGTTGTTTGATGGGAGTGATGCTGAATTTCCTGCGGTGATCAGTGAGATCAGCAAAAAGCAGCTGACCGTTGACATTCAGCAACGCATTGAAAAAAGCATTGAATCACCGCTCAATTTACATCTTGGGCAAGTGATTTCTCGCGGTGATAAAATGGAATTCACCATCCAAAAATCGGTCGAGCTTGGCGTGAATACTATTACGCCTTTATTATCAGAGCGTTGTGGGGTAAAACTGGATCCAAAACGCTTTGAAAAAAAACTTCTGCAATGGCAAAAGATAGCGATTGCTGCCTGCGAACAATGTGGCCGAAATCGGATCCCTGTCATCCGCCCAGTGATGGAATTAGAAGCTTGGTGCGCTGAGCCTAGTCAGGCACTTAAACTCAATTTACACCCTCGCGCGTCCTATTCGATCAATACCTTACCTGAACCGGTAAGCAACGTCCGTTTATTGATAGGTCCAGAAGGCGGCCTATCTGAGCAAGAAATTGCCATGACCGAACAATACCACTTTGCAGAAACGCTGCTCGGTCCTCGCGTATTGCGCACCGAAACCGCAGCACTGACTGCCATTACAGCGCTACAAGTTCGTTTCGGCGATCTTGGCTAACTCGGAGAAATTCAATGATTAAACTTGGCATCGTGATGGATCCCATTTCATCAATTAATATTAAAAAAGATTCCAGCTTTGCCATGATGCTTGAAGCACAGCGTCGTGGTTATCAAATTCATTACATGGAAATGGCTGATCTGCACTTAGAACAAGGTGTGGCTATGGCGGATACCAAAGTGGTCAGCGTCAAAGAAGATCCCGCGGCTTGGTATCAATTTCAGTCTGAGCAAACCATTCGTCTCGCGGATCTTGATGCCGTATTGATGCGTAAAGATCCCCCTTTTGATACCGAGTATATTTACGCAACGTATATTCTGGAAAGAGCGGAAGAAGAAGGCACACTGATCGTCAATAAACCGCAAAGCCTGCGTGATTGTAATGAAAAATTATTTACCGCTTGGTTTCCAGAATTAACGCCTACCACACTGGTGACTCGTAAAGCGGAAAAAATTAAAGCCTTTCGTGAGCAATACGGCGATGTGATCTTAAAACCGCTCGATGGTATGGGCGGATCATCAATTTTTCGCATTAAACAAGGCGATCCTAACGTATCGGTGATCATCGAAACGCTGACCAACCACGGACAAACCTACTGCATGGCACAAACCTTTGTCCCCGATATCAGTAACGGTGACAAACGGATCCTAGTTGTCGATGGTGAGCCAATGCCATATTGCTTAGCACGTATTCCTGCTCAAGGTGAGACCCGTGGTAACTTAGCGGCTGGAGGAAGGGGAGAAGCTCGACCACTGAGTGAAACCGATAAAGCGATTGCGTTAGCTGTGGCTCCAACATTAAAAGAAAAAGGCTTGATCTTTGTCGGTCTTGATGTGATTGGTGATAAACTCACCGAAATCAATGTCACTAGCCCAACCTGTATTCGTGAAATCGAAGCCGCTTTTGATATCTCGATTACCGGCAAGCTGATGGATGCGATTGAACGTCGTATTAAGGCCTTATCTATGTAGGAGCTTAACGCTCCTCAATACCAAAGGATTGAAGATTAGATGAATCTGACTAATCATTTTCTCGTTGCCATGCCCAGTATGCAAGATCCTTACTTCAAACGCAGCGTGATCTACGTCTGTGAACATAATGAAGAGGGTGCAATGGGGCTAATGATCAATGCTCCGATCGATATTACGGTCAGTGGGATGCTAAAACAGGTCGAGATCGAGCCCGCTTACCCACACTCTCGAGAGCAAAGCCTAAAGAAACCGGTCTTTAACGGTGGGCCGATTTCCGAAGATCGTGGATTTGTTCTGCATCGAATGAAAGATCATTATGAGTCGACCATGAAGATGACCGACGATATTGCGGTAACCACTTCGAAAGATATCCTCTGTGTACTCGGTACTGAGGCGGAACCGAATGGTTATATTGTCGCATTAGGTTATTCTGGTTGGTCTCCAGGCCAATTAGAACAAGAGTTAACCGACAACTCTTGGCTAACCATTGAAGCGGATGCCGATTTAATCTTTGATACGCCAGTCCATGAAAAATGGCAAAAAGCGATTCAAAAATTAGGCATTAATCCCGCCCAACTGGCTCCTCAATCAGGCCATGCCTAACTTAACCTTTAAGGCGCATTAACCATCGAGTTAATGCGCCACAGCAATGAGACGTCTATTATGTCGCGTACCATTATGGCCTTTGATTTCGGCACTAAAAGTATCGGTAGTGCTATCGGTCAAGAAATTACCGGAACGGCCTCGCCATTAAAAGCCTTTAAAGCCAATGATGGCATCCCCAATTGGGATGAGATAGAAAAACAGATCAAAGAGTGGCAACCCAATCTATTAGTGGTTGGCTTACCCACTGACTTACATGGCAAAGATTTAGATACCATCACTCCACGGGCGAAAAAATTTGCTAACCGCTTACACGGACGCTTCGGCTTACCCGTTGAGCTGCACGATGAACGCCTATCGACCGCAGAGGCACGCTCCGAGCTGTTTGCCCACGGCGGCTACAAGGCACTCAGTAAAGGCAATATAGACTGCCAATCAGCGGTCGTGATCTTAGAAAGCTGGTTTGAAAGACAATGGGCAAACTAGTCTCACTCCATATCAATCTTAATATTATCCAACGCACCAGAAGAGTAGCCCTCTCCCCGCTGGGTTTTGAGCATAAGGCGTAAATCATTGGCTGAATCGGCGCTGTGCAGCGCATCTTGCTCAGTGATTTTATCGTCAATCACCAATTGATACAGCGCTTGATCGAAGGTTTGCATTCCCACTTCTTTCGATTTAGCCATGGTTGCTTTTAATTCGTGCAAATCGCCACGGCGGATCAAATCCGCCATTCTTGGACTATTGAGCAAAATCTCAAACACGCCATGACGCCCTTTACCTTGTTTATCACGCAGCAGTTGCTGACCAATCACTCCTTTTAAGTTCATCGATAAATCAAACAGAAACTGTTCTTTTTTCTCTTTCGGCATCAAATGTAAAATACGCTCTAAGGCTTGGTTGGCATTGTTGGCGTGTAAGGTTGCCATACATAAATGCCCGGTTTCGGCAAAGGTCATCGCGTATTCCATGGTTTCACGACTGCGTATTTCACCAATCAAAATCATGTCCGGCGCTTGGCGAAGTGAATTTTTCAATGCCACTTCATAGCTCTCAGTATCTAAGCCGACTTCACGCTGAGTCACAATACAGCCTTGATGAGGATGAACAAATTCAATCGGATCCTCGACAGTAAGAATGTGCCCGCGGGTTTTCAAATTACGATAACCGGTCATCGCCGCCATGGTGGTTGATTTTCCCGAGCCTGTCGCACCGACCACTAACACTAAACCCCGCTTGGTTAGCGCCAGATCTTTAAGCACCTCCGGTAACTGCAAGTCATCAAAACTAGGAATTTGCGTTTCGATCCGGCGAATCACGGCACCCGGTAGCTCACGCTGAAAAAAGGCACTGACTCGGAAACGGCCAAAATCACGCACAATCGCAAAATTGGCCTCACGCGTTTGGTTAAACTCCGTTTGTCGGTCGCTATCCATCATCCGCAACAACAACTCTTTGACCTGAGCTTCACTTAACGCTTCCCCCTGAGGTTGGAGATCACCATTAACGCGATACAAAATTGGAGCCGCGACAGTGATGTAGAGATCGGACGCCCCTTGGGTGAGCATCTCTTGTAATATTTGATCCAATTGCATGATGCGCTCCTTAGAATGATGAGCTGTCTAAACCAAGTTTTTGTTGGACCTCTGGTAAATCCACAACCCCTTGAGCGACCAACTGCTTAGCATGCTGCTCCATAGTTTGCATCCCATGCGCAGCGCCCGTTTGGATGATCGAATACATCTGTGCGACTTTATCTTCCCGGATCAAGTTACGAATCGCAGGAGTCGCTAACATAATTTCGTGACACGCCACGCGCCCCCCTCCGACTCGCTTAAACAGTTTTTGCGCAATCACCGCACGCAGCGATTCCGATAACATCGAACGCACCATGTCTTTATCGCTGCCCGGGAATACATCGATAATCCGATCAATGGTTTTTGCGGCAGAACTAGTGTGTAGCGTACCAAACACTAAATGTCCCGTTTCAGCGGCGGTTAACGCTAAACTGATTGTCTCTTGATCACGCAGCTCACCGACTAAGATCACATCAGGGTCTTCTCGCAGCGCCGAACGTAACGCATTTTTAAAACTATGGGTATCACGATGAACTTCACGCTGGTTAATCAAACACTTATTATTGCTATGCACAAATTCTATCGGATCTTCAATGGTCAAAATGTGTTTATTATGATGAGTATTGATATAATCAACCATTGCCGCTAACGTTGTCGATTTACCGGATCCAGTGGGGCCAGTAACAAGGACTAACCCTTTCTCATAATTGGATATTTTTCGAAAGATCTCCGGAGCATTCAACTGATCCAACGTTGGGATCACTGTAGGAATCGTTCGAAATACGGCGGAGCTGCCGCGCGACTGATGAAAGGCATTAACCCGAAAACGTCCCACATTCGGTAGCTCAAATGAAAAATCGACTTCGAGGCGCTCTTCATATTCACTGCGCTGGGCATCATTCATGATGGCAAAGATTAATCGATGCACGTCAGCATGACTAAAAGCAGGCACTCCCAGCTTACGGACTTCACCATCAATCCGGACCATGGGCGGAACACCTGCAGAAAGATGTAGATCTGACGCATTATGCTTTACACTAAAATCCAGTAACTCTGAGATATCCATTTATTTTTCCTTAATAAAGTCGAGCCATGAGTAGTATTCAACAAAACATTGAACAGATCACCTCACAGATTAAGAGCGCACAACAAAAGTGTGGTCGCTCTCCAAGCTCTGTGCAACTTTTAGCGGTCAGTAAAACCAAACCTGTCGAGGCAATTCTCGAAGCAGCCCTTGCTGGGCAACTTGCTTTTGGAGAAAACTATGTTCAAGAAGGGGTGAATAAAATTCGCTATTTTGCTGAGCATCATCCACAACTCGATTTAGAATGGCATTTTATTGGCCCATTGCAATCCAATAAAACTCGTCTTATTGCCGAACATTTTGACTGGATGCACACCGTGGATAGAGCAAAAATCGCTCAGCGACTGAGTGAGCAACGTCCGGCTCACAAAGCACCGTTACAGGTCTTAATTCAGGTAAACACCAGTGGTGAAACCTCAAAATCCGGTATTAGTGAGCAAGCGTTGTTTCCATTAGCAGAGTTGATTTCTGAACTACCGAACCTCACATTAAGAGGGTTGATGTCCATCCCAGAGAACGTCGCTGATTATGCTGAGCAATTGGTTGCTTTTCAGCGCTTAGCTGACCTGCAAGCACGCTTAAGGGAACGCTATCCAGCACTGGATACTCTATCAATGGGGATGAGTGGTGATATGCAAGCGGCCATCGAAGCCGGAAGTACGATGGTACGCATTGGAACGGCGATTTTTGGCCAGCGCGATTATCCAACCTCAACGAAACCATGATCCTTGCTCAAAGCAGGTTTACTTTTCGTCGAACAATGACCCGCTACCACCAGAGTAGCCAACTGTAGGATAGAACATCATTATGGAACAAAGAACGATTGCTTTTATTGGCGCAGGAAATATGGCTCATGCGATCATCGCTGGCCTGATTGCCAGTGGTTATCCAGCGCAGCGGATCATTGCCAGCGCGCCGTCCCAAGCCAACTTAGCCTCGTTACATACTCAGTATGCGATTAAAACCACCAGCGATAATCTCGCCGCCGCTCAGCAAGCGGATGTCGTGGTGCTGGCGGTAAAACCTCAATTAATGGCTGAAGTATGTCAACCGATGCAAGCTATTGATTGGTCAAATAAATTAGTTATTTCTATCGCCGCGGGGATTTCGGTAGCGCGCTTGCAACAATTGCTCAATACTCAACCTGCGTTAGTACGGGTGATGCCAAACACCCCCTCATTGGTTAATCAAGGCATGGCAGGGTTATTTGCCGCACCAGAGGCAAGTGAAAGTGACAAAAACTTCACTGAGCAGTTGATGAGTTCGGTGGGAAAAACTTGCTGGGTGAGTGAAGAATCAGCAATCAATAGTGTCATCGCCGCCGCAGGTAGCGCACCGGCCTACTTTTTCTTGTTTATGGAAGCCATGCAAGCCGAGGCAATCGCTCAGGGATTTGATAAGCAAACCGCACGCTTATTGGTGGAGCAGTCGGCGTTAGGCGCAGCGCAGATGGTTGCAGCAAACCCGCAGCTAGAGCTAGCAATCTTACGTGAGCAAGTGACGTCCAAAGGAGGCACGACAGCACAAGCTATCGCAACCTTTGAGCAGCATCAGCTATCGGATATTGTTGCTAAGGCCATGCGTGCCGCAGTCCATCGTGCGCAAGAGATGGAAAAACTATTTTAAATAGACCGCCATTTCAGTACTCTATTCATTAATTTATCATAAGGGCTTTCTCATGAATGCTATGAGCTTTTTAATCTCCACCTTGTTTGATATCTATATCATGGTGGTTATTCTGCGTGTTTGGCTACAAGCCGCTCGCGCCGATTTTTATAATCCGTTTTCACAATTTATTGTCAAAACCACTCAACCCGTGGTTGCGCCATTACGTCGAATGATCCCCTCGGTGGGTAATCTGGACCTTGCCACCATCCTCTTTGCTTATGTGTTATCGGTGCTCAAATTCGTCGTTCTGATCCTGATGGTCTCTAAGGGTGCGATGGTCTTCAGTCTCGATTTCTTATGGTTTGGCTTATTGTCTTTAGTCAAAGCAGCCGGTGGATTACTGTTTTGGATCTTACTGATCCGGGCAATTTTGAGCTGGGTCAGCCAAGGACGTAGCCCAATAGAGTTTGTTTTCCATCAATTAACCGAACCTATGCTAAGCCCTATTCGCCGGATCATCCCAGCGATGGGTGGTTTCGATTTAAGCATTTTAGTGCTGTTTATTATTCTACAATTCGCTAACTTTTTAATGGGTGATTTCATTGGCCCCATTTGGTATCAGTTGTAATGTCAATCGCTTGGCTTGATGGGCAAGATCTTTGCCTGCGGATTTATGTCCAACCTAAAGCCAGCCGCGATAGTTTAGTGGGGCAGCACGGTGATGAGCTCAAAATAGCCATCACTGCGCCACCTGTTGATGGAAAAGCGAATGCCCATTTAAGCCGCTATCTTGCCAAACTGTGTAAAGTATCGAAAAGCGCGGTTGAAATAGAAAAAGGCCAGCTAGGGCGGCATAAACAAGTACGCATCCTCTCACCTACGGTGATCCCTGCCGAAATTCAAGCTCTGTTCCCCACTTAATGTGGGGAATTTTTTTCTCCGAACTGTTGTACAATAACCGTTAGCGATGACGACAAGTCTCATCGAGCTCCCTATTCAGACGTGAGAGATTTATGAATAAGATTGTTTTAGCCACTGGTAACCGAGGAAAAGTCGCGGAAATGGCCGATTTATTAGCCGATTTCGGTTTTGAGGTTATCGCACAAAGTGAATTAAATGTGCCAGATGCTGATGAAACAGGCTTAACCTTTATTGAAAATGCCATCATCAAAGCACGTCATGCCGCTGCCCTTACTGGTCTACCAGCGATTGCCGATGATTCTGGACTCGAGGTTGACTATCTTGATGGCGCACCGGGCATTTATTCTGCGCGCTATGCCGGAGCCAATGCTTCAGATAACGATAACCTGCAAAAGTTATTAACCCGCTTAGAAGGTGTGCCGAGTGAACAGAGAACCGCTCGCTTTCACTGTGTTTTAGTCTATCTGCGTCATGCTAACGACCCAACACCTCTGGTTTGTCATGGTCAGTGGCAAGGTGAAATCTTAACTGAGCCTCGTGGTGAGCATGGCTTTGGTTACGATCCCATTTTCTGGGTTCCCGAAGAAAACTGCGCTTCTGCCCAGTTACCTGCCGCCCGTAAAAAGCAGCTCTCTCATCGCGCTAAAGCTCTACAATTACTGTTCCAAGCCTTAAAAGAGCAACGCGCCTCATGCTAACACCGCCCAAGTTGAGCTTGTACGCCCATATCCCGTGGTGCGTACAAAAATGCCCTTATTGCGATTTTAACTCTCACGCCTTAAAAGAAGAGATCCCTGAAACGCAATATATCGCTGCACTACTGGAAGATCTGGATCGTGATATTGAGCGCTATCAGCTTGCTAACGATCCAAGGCGATTGCATTCGATCTTTATCGGCGGGGGGACGCCGAGCTTAATTTCACCACAAGGCATCCAAGATTTGATTGACGGCATTGCCGCGCGCATTCCGTTTCAACCTGAGATTGAGATCACCATGGAAGCCAACCCTGGTACGATTGAAGCTGAGCGTTTCGCGGCTTATCGCCTCGCAGGCGTCACTCGAATCTCGATTGGCGTACAAAGCTTTGCCACCGAGAAGTTAGCCCACTTAGGTCGTATTCATGGCCAACAAGAGGCAGTACGTGCGGCAAAACTGGCGCATGCCATTGGTTTAAAAAGCTTTAATTTGGATTTAATGCACGGCCTGCCCGATCAAAGCCTAGCGCAAGCCTTGGATGATTTAGACCAAGCGATAGCGTTAAATCCTCCTCACCTGTCTTGGTATCAATTAACCATTGAACCTAATACGCTGTTTTATTCTAAGCCCCCCACTCTGCCCGATGATGATGCACTGTGGGATATTTTTGAACTTGGCCATCAAAAACTCACTGAGGCAGGTTATGTACAATATGAAATCTCTGGCTACAGTAAGCCTGGTTATCAATGCCAACATAACCTCAATTACTGGCGATTTGGTGACTATCTGGGCATTGGCTGTGGAGCGCACGGTAAATTGAGCTTTGCTGATGGCCGAATTATTCGCACCACTAAAGTGAAACATCCACGTGGTTACTTAGCGGCTTATCAAAATATGGTGAAGCCTTATTTGAGTGATGAACAGCTCGTTGCCGCCGGCGATCGCCCTTTTGAATTTTTCATGAACCGATTTCGTCTGCTCGAAGCGTGTCCAAAACAAGATTTCACCACCACCACAGGGCTAGCGTTAAGTGTAATTGAGCCAACCATCCAATGGGCGTGTGAGATGAATTACTTAACCCAAGATGCGACTTCGTGGCAGATCACTGAACATGGTAAGTTATTTTTGAATGATTTACTGGCGGCATTTATGGCTGAAGAGTAACTCAACAACAACTCGCTACTGACAATCGAATGATTGCCAGTAGCCATTTTAATCAGCTAGAAAATTGAGCGGCCAATGCGCTCGGACAACAGCTCCAGCGCTTTAGTGCCCGCTAACGAATTACCTGATGGATCAAGCTCAGGAGACCAAACCGCAATGGTCATTTCACCGGGCACAATAGCGATGATGCCACCACCGACCCCCGATTTACCCGGCATGCCCACTCGATAAGCAAATTCACCCGCACCATCATAAAGACCACAGGTAGCTAATAACGCATTGATTTGCTTACTTTGCGTCACACTAACCACGCGCTGCCCCGTGTGTACCGAGACCCCTTTGTTGGCCAAATAGCTGAATGTTTTCGCTAATTCAACACAGCTCATTTTTAGTGCACAAGCGTGAAAATAGTTATTTAAGACCGGAATCACTTCGTTTTCAAAATTACCAAACGAGCGCATTAAATAAGCAATCGAAGCATTACGATCACTGTGCATCATTTCCGACGCTGCCACCACTTTGTCATAGATGATCTGCTCTTCACCACTTAACTGACGCACAAATTCCAGCAAACGCTGGCGAGGGGCGGATAAGCGGCTATAAAGCATATCCGCGATCACAATCGCTCCGGCATTAATAAATGGATTACGCGGGATGCCCTGCTCCATTTCCAGCTGAATCAATGAATTAAAAGCTTGTCCAGAAGGCTCTTTGCCAACCCGCTGCCACAGCTCCTCTGGCTGATATAAACCCATCGCCAAGGTTAAACTTAACGCTTTGGAAATCGATTGGATGGAAAATCCCTCCTGCGCATCACCAGCAGCAAAGATCTCGCCTTGGTTAGTGTAAACCGCGATACCGAGTTTATCGCTCGCCACTTGGGCCAGAGCGGGAATGTAGTTAGCCACTTTGCCTTGTCCAATCAATGGACGAACTTCATCGAGAATGGTCGCTAAAATAGCGGAGCTTGGTTTCATAGTCTGAGTTTACTTTTATTATTATTGCCGCTGAAAACAATGGAACGGCCAAATGAGTTACCGTCTCATCGCCCAACAGATTTTTAATGTAGGGAGAGTCAAAAAAGCCAACACGATAAACCATGTTGGCTAAGTTCTAAGCAGTATCTTGCCGAGCTTGATACTTGTCCAGCATAAACTGGTAGGACAGGTTAACTCACTCGTTGGAATTTAATATCCCATACGCCATGGCCTAGGCGATGGCCGCGCTGTTCAAACTTGGTTAACGGACGCTCTTCTGGACGTGGAATATAATCCCCTTCCAGGGCGAGATTACGATAACCAGGTGCTTGATTCATCACTTCAATCATATGCTCAGCGTAATTTTCCCAGTCCGTTGCCATATGAAATACCCCTTCGCCAACGATCAGTTTTTGTCGCACCATTTCTGCAAACTCTAACTGCACAATACGGCGCTTATGGTGACGTTTTTTATGCCAAGGATCAGGAAAAAACAGTTGTAGCGTCGCCAAGCTATTATCAGGGATCATGTTAGCAAAAACTTCAACCGCATCGTGGCACATCACTCGTAAGTTAGTCACACCAGCATCGCGGGCGGAAGCCAAACAAGCACCAACACCAGGGCTATGCACTTCAATACCAATGAAATTTTTATGTGGGGCATTTTTTGCCATTTCAACCAATGAGGCTCCCATGCCAAACCCAATTTCTAACACCACTGGATTTTGGTTACCAAACACCTGAGCCCAATCCAGTAACTCGGTTTGATAATCAATCCCCATGGTTGGCCAGCAGGCTTTCATCGCCGCTTCTTGACCTTTGGTTAGTCGACCTTCACGACGCACAAAACTACGGATTCTACGTAGCACTTTGCCATCTTCTGTCAATTGATTGGTGGTAACTTCACTCATTGCGATTGCCTGTCTATTTTTTCGTCTTCACTCAAAGGGAGTGTGATTATCCAAAGAATTGCTTGCCATGCAAGTGTTATTATAGTCCAGCGCTTCACTAGAACGATCACCTGAAACCTTAAAGATACCCTTATAATTTATCGGTTGTACTCGACGGGCATTCTGTGGTGCAATTTTGATTCATTATTTTTATTATTACAGAGCATGTCGTGACTCCATTCGCTTCCGCAATTTTGACTTGGTATGACGCCTATGGGCGAAAGCATCTGCCTTGGCAGCAAAATAAAACGGCCTATACGGTATGGCTATCAGAAATCATGCTGCAACAAACCCAAGTAACCACCGTGATCCCTTATTACCAGCGCTTTGTTGAACGTTTTCCTAGTGTTGCTGACTTAGCGGCGGCTCAACAAGACGAAGTGCTGCACTATTGGACCGGCCTTGGTTACTACGCTCGGGCGAGGAACTTACATAAAACTGCAAAGATCATTGTCGATCAGTATCAAGGCCAGTTTCCAACCGAGCTGGAGGCGATGAATGCGTTACCTGGTGTTGGTCGCTCGACAGCAGCGGCAGTGCTCTCTTCAGTGTTTAAAAAGCCGCATGCTATTTTAGATGGCAACGTTAAACGGACCCTAGCTCGCTGCTTTGCTGTTGATGGATGGCCGGGAAAGAAAATCGTTGAAAACCAGCTTTGGCTGCATGCGGAGCAACAGACCCCAAGCGTCGATGTCGATAAATACAATCAAGCGATGATGGACATGGGAGCGATGATCTGTACCCGTAGCAAGCCAAAATGTACACTGTGTCCAGTGGAATCCTTATGTATTGCCAAGCAACAAGGTAACCCCTTAGATTATCCTGGTAAAAAACCGAAAAGCGACAAACCAGTCAAGCAAACGTGGTTTGTCATTCTTTATCATCAGGGTCAAGTCTGGCTTGAACAACGCCCACAAGTCGGGATTTGGGGCGGATTATACTGTTTTCCACAACATACCGATCAGCAGATTGAAACAACGTTAGCGCATCGTGCTGTACAAGATAACCACATTCAATCTCAGCGCCCATTAATTGCCTTTCGGCATACTTTTAGTCATTACCATTTAGATATTACCCCGATTCTATTGGAACTGACTCATAAACCAGACATCATCATGGAAGGAACGAAAGGTCTTTGGTATAACTTACAACAGCCTGAAGAAATCGGCTTAGCAGCCCCTGTAAAGCAGTTGTTGCACAGCTTACCCTTTGAAATTCATCCGTAAACGATTAAGAGGAAGTCATTATGAGCCGCACGGTATTTTGTGCTCGATTACAGAAAGAAGCTGACGGTTTGGATTTTCAGCTCTACCCCGGAGAGCTGGGTAAACGTATTTTTGATCATATTTGTAAGCAAGCTTGGGCAGAGTGGCAAACCAAACAAACTATGCTGATCAATGAAAAAAAACTCAATATGATGGATCCTGAACACCGCAAATTTCTCGAAAATGAAATGGTCAATTTCCTCTTCGAAGGTAAAGAGGTCCATATTGAAGGTTATACTCCACCAAGCCAAGCTTGAGTTTCACAGATAATCTCTAGACAATTTGATCTTGCAGCTGTTTATTTTCGCTGCAAGATCAAATCAGCAGGGAAATTGATTTGCCTAGGAAAGCGATGAAAAAATCACTGTACTGTTTAACCACACTCTTACTCTTAGTCGGCTGCAGTCGTGAGTTTGTTGAACGTTTCTATGCGGTGGATTATGAGCCAACCAACCGTTTTGCAAAAAATCTCGCTCAATTACCCGGGCAATTTGAAAAAGACACCGCCGCATTAGATAGCTTGATCCTCAGTTTCTCTGGCAATATCGAACGCCGCTGGGGTAGCCGAGAAATCAAAATTGCTGGTAAAAGTAATTACGTAAAATACATCGATAATTACCTTAGCCGAACAGAAGTCAATTTTAGTGATGGTAAAATATTGGTTGAAACCATCTCACCCACGGATCCTCAAGGACACTTAAAAAGAGCGATCATCACCACGTTATTAACGCCTGACGATCCGGCTAGCGTCGATCTTTTTTCATCACAAAACATTGAGCTAAAAGGACAACCTTTCTTATACCAACAAGTTGTCGACCAAGATAAGCAACCCATTCAGTGGCGCTGGCGTGCCAACCGCTACGCCGATTACCTGATTGCTCATCACCTCAAAGTCAAACAAGTTGATTTTAAGAAAGCCTATTATGTTGAAATTCCGATGGTCGCGGATCAAATGCAGATCCGTAGCTACCAATACGCCGACATTGTTCGCCGAGCTTCCCGTAAATATGGTATTCCGGAAGATCTTATTTACGCGATCATCAAAACAGAAAGTAGCTTCAACCCTTATGCGGTCAGCTGGGCTAACGCTTATGGCTTAATGCAAGTAGTGCCGAAAACTGCGGGACGGGATGTGTTTAACTTGGTAAAAAATAAACCCGGTGAGCCAACACCTGAATACCTCTTTAATCCAGAAAATAACATAGATACCGGTACCGCCTATTTTTATCTACTCAAAAACCGTTATTTGAAAGATGTCCGTCATCCTCTTTCTCTTGAGTACAGCATGATTTCTGCTTACAACGGAGGCGCTGGCGGTGTTCTGCGAACATTCCATCAAGATCGACAGCGAGCCATGAATAATTTAAATAGCCTACAACCTAATCAGGTGTATTGGGCTTTGACCAACCGTCATCCTAATGCGGAAGCACGGCGCTACTTAGAAAAAGTAACTCAATTTAAACGAGAATTTAACGCGAAGTAATCTTTCACGCCCTACTTGCCTAAAATAGCGACACTTAAACCAGTTTTCTATTTTTTTTTAAAATAGTGGTTGACGTACAGAGGGAAAATCCGTTTAATAGCGCTCCGTTGCCCGGATAGCTCAGTCGGTAGAGCAGAGGATTGAAAATCCTCGTGTCGGTGGTTCGATTCCGCCTCCGGGCACCACAAATTTTATTGTTGGTGCTGTCGTCAGTAACAACAAGCAATAAATTAAGTGCGCCGACTTAGCTCAGTAGGTAGAGCAACTGACTTGTAATCAGTAGGTCACCAGTTCGATTCCGGTAGTCGGCACCATTTATTGCCTCGATAGCTCAGTCGGTAGAGCAGAGGATTGAAAATCCTCGTGTCGGTGGTTCGATTCCGCCTCGAGGCACCATATTAAAGCTGTTCCTCCTTAGCTCAGTTGGTAGAGCGACGGACTGTTAATCCGCAGGTCGCTGGTTCGAGCCCAGCAGGAGGAGCCACTTTTCAAAGCCCAGTCATTGACTGGGCTTTTCTTTATCTAAACATCACTGACGATCACTCGATTCCCTCTGCCCCGTTCCATGGTAGGCAAACGGTTTAAACTCATCAGTCGATACTCTGTTCTACACCTTACCGAGAAGATAAGGTGGTTTCCTTTTTGCGCGATTAAAAAACTTTTATCGCGGACAACGTTTAACCGCAAACCATTCACTTGTTCCAGCTTGAGCTTAATCAAACGATTCTTCCCTATCCGATTAGCGACACGATAAAGACGTTAAGTCGAAGGATAGGTAAGAATTTACCGCTGTTTCTGTTAGCTTTTCTAAACAAAAATGGATAAAAACAGCCCACTAAGTATAGAAAATCAGCAAACGAGTTTTTTTTTGCATTTTACTGTTGACGAAGGATCGGAAAACTCGTTTAATACACCCCGTTGCCTCGATAGCTCAGTCGGTAGAGCAGAGGATTGAAAATCCTCGTGTCGGTGGTTCGATTCCGCCTCGAGGCACCATATTCTGATAGATATTGGTGCAAGCGCAACCAGTATCTTAACTGATAAAGTGAGCCGGCTTAGCTCAGTTGGTAGAGCAACTGACTTGTAATCAGTAGGTCGCCAGTTCGACTCCGGCAGCCGGCACCATTATCAAAAAATCTGTTCCTCCTTAGCTCAGTTGGTAGAGCGACGGACTGTTAATCCGCAGGTCGCTGGTTCGAGCCCAGCAGGAGGAGCCACTATTATTAACTGATGATACGTCATCCGTTATTAATGCCGACTTAGCTCAGTAGGTAGAGCAACTGACTTGTAATCAGTAGGTCACCAGTTCGATTCCGGTAGTCGGCACCATTATTAAAAAATCTGTTCCTCCTTAGCTCAGTTGGTAGAGCGACGGACTGTTAATCCGCAGGTCGCTGGTTCGAGCCCAGCAGGAGGAGCCAAATTTTAAAGCCCAGTCATTGACTGGGCTTTTTTTATGGTGATTCAATGGTGAGTAAAAAGGCTTATCCCTCTCAAAGATAAGCCTTACTAGCACTAATCGTTACGCCTTCAATCAGCGTAAAGAAACGCGATCACTTAAACCCCTGCTCTTTCTTTATCAAATCATAAGCATGTTGGATCTCTTGTGATTTCTCTTTTGCCATGTTCATCATCTCAGGGGGTAAGCCTTTAGCCATTAATTTATCTGGGTGATGCTCATTCATCAATTTACGATAGGCCCGTTTAATGGTTTGTACATCCGCATCTTGATTGACACCCAGCACAGAAAAGGCATCCGCCAATCTATCTCGACTAGAGGGTTGCTGCCATTGACTTGAACCCGATGACCCGCCCTGCTGACCGGTAAAACCACCACTTTGCTGAAAACGAAATGCCGCTTCTTGCATACGTAAACGGCGCTCTAGCTGATCCGATGAGAATCCAAGTCCCTGAGCAATTTTATGTAAAACCTGACGTTCGCTAGGGTGTAAATCACCATCAGCAAAGGCAGCAGACACTTGTAATTCAAGGAAGAATTGCATTAAATCAAATCGACCACCCGTAAAAAAACGGACATTTTCTAATGTTTGTTGCAAAGGAAAGTCGGCTTCTTTACCTTCGCGAAAAGCATCTTGTGCAGCGCGGCGCTGGTCACCATGCAAGTTCATTCTGTCCATCATGATGCTGGCCAATTGAATCTCTTGCTGGGTGACTTGACCTTTCGCTTTGGCAACGTGTCCCATTACTGCGAAAGCAGATTTAAAGAATTCTTCTTGCCTCTCGGTTTGTGTTGGTCCTGAACTGAACTGCCCATTAGCAAACGGGTTTTGGCTTCGATAGCGAGCCTTATCAAACTGGTGGCCAAGAAATAGACCAAAGATTGCGCCCAATGGGCCGCCAAATAGCAGGCCAAAGAAAGCGCCAAGAATTTTGCCAAAAATATGCATTATGTGCTCTCAATCTATGAATTTTTTAGGTGTGCTGTGGTCTGATAGTGCCGGGAGCGTTATTTTCCTTTATGATAAGGAAGCATTTTATTGACTTAACACTCTTAAAGTCGGAATCAAACAGAACAACAGGATAGTACAACTCGATGTCACGTTTTTCCCGCACATTTTTAGCCGCTTCGATCAGCGCCGCGCTCTTTGCGCCACAGACTCAAGCAGAAGCAACGGTGGATAACAGTGTGCAGGAACTGCCCACTCTTGATCAATGCTTAGTGAATGAACCCGAGTCGGAAAATCCGAATCCACAGCCTATCAAGGTCAAAGCGGATAAGCTAGAAGCAATTAGTGGTCAACGCGCCACTTATTCTGGCGATGTCGTCGTTTTACAAGGACAAAAGCAGATCCGCGCTAACAATGTGACACTCCATCAACAAGAAAATATTGTTGTGGCCGAAGGTAATGTGACCTTTAGTGATGGCCAAGTCAAAGCAACCTCAGATAGAGTGACCAATCAACTCAATATTGATCAAATCACATTAGAGAACACCCAATATCAGTTTTTATGTCAACCGGGTCGCGGTCATGCGGCTTATATCGCCAAAACCGGTAAAGCCGTTTATGAGATTGAAGATGGCTCAATCACCTCTTGTCCAGAAGGTGATAGCGCTTGGCGTTTGCGTGCCTCAAGTATTGACGTTGACCAAGACGCTGAACAAGCGACGTTTTACAATCCTCGTTTAGAAATACAAAACGTCCCCGTGTTCTATTTACCTTATCTTACCGTACCGATTGGTGATACTCGTAAAACGGGTTTCCTCTATCCAGACATTTCCTATGGTTCACGTGATGGTTTTGAAATCTCAGTTCCTTTTTATTGGAATTTAGCGCCTAACTACGATTTAGAAACCACCCTGCGTTATATGGATAATCGTGGAACTCAGTTGAATACCGTGTTTCGTTATCTCACCGAATTTGGTTCAGGTAGCCTTAAAGGCGAATTTTTACCTGATGATGAACTTCATCCTGAACAAGGGAAACGTTGGGGTTTCCAATATCGCCACGATGGTATTTATCAACAAGCATGGAAACTGGATCTGGATTACTCCCGCGTTAGTGATGTCGAGTATTTTTCCGATTTAAGCTCAGGGATTGGTAATCGAGAAGATGGTCAACTGATGCAGCAAGCACGAGTGACTTACCGCTCTTCGGCTTGGGATACCTCATTGTTGGCAAGAGACTTTCAAGTATTAACTGATAAAGATAACCTCCCCTATCGATTGATGCCGCAAGTCGCTTTTAACTACTATGCACCAGAGCTGCTGCGCTATCTAGATTTAGACATTAAAAGCCACATTTCACGTTTTGAAACCGATGCAATCGGTAAACCTTCGGCAACTCGTGCCCATATCGAACCCGGCATTAGCATCCCGCTAGGAAACACATGGGGAACATGGACCACAGAAGCAAGGCTGTTAGCAACCTATTACCAACAAGATTTATCTGGCGTTATCAGTAGTGATTACCAAGAGTTAGAAGAGAGCGTGTCGCGGGTTATCCCTGAATTCAGAACGCATGCCGGTATCGTCTTAGAACGAGACACCACGCTATTTAATGGCTATACCCAAACGCTTGAGCCACAAGTTCAGTACTTGTATGTTCCAAAAGAAAACCAACAAAACATCGCACGTTATGATACGACATTATTACAAACTGATTACTACGGCCTATTCAGAAGTAGAAAGTACAGCGGAGTAGATTTTATCTCTGCCGCCAATCAAGTCAGCTACGGCGCATCAACACGGTTTTTTGATGACCAATACAAAGAACGATTAAACATCGCGTTTGGACAAATTTTCTATATCGATAAAGGTTTAAAATCAAGCAATACCGATAGTAGCCAAGTGGAAGATACTCAATCGAACTATTCCGCTTGGGCCGTAGAAATGGATTTTAATTATGATGATTTTCTCTTTTATCACGGCGGTATTCAGTACGACATCGACACCAGTGCGATGCAATTGGCCAACAGTACGTTGGAATACCGCTTTAACGGCGGCTACCTACAAACCAATTATCGTTATGTTACCAAAGAGTATATCGAAGATACGGTGGGCGACAGTATTCCGGTGAGCAGTATTACTCGACGAGGAATATCTCAAGCAGGCCTACTTGGCGGCTATCAGCTTTCTCATAAGTGGCATGTCACTGGACAGTATTTTTACGACATGACAACCAATGAAGCACTGGAATGGCTAGTGGGCATTCGCTATACCTCTGATTGCTGGTACATGGGTTTCTCTTACAGTAATCAGTTAAAAGATTGGAATAGAACCCCAAGTGGCAATTATCTGGGTTTCGAAGATCCAAACTATGAAAATAACTTTAGTTTTAACATTGGTATTATCGGCTTTGGCACCAAAGTGAGCTCCAGTGAAAGCATGGCTGGAATTAAAAGTTCTGATAATTCCTTGGGTTATGGACGCCCGTTTTTCTTAAATAATTAGGGCAGTAAATTTGGGCATCGTAGCCTAAAAAACTCTGAATTTTTCGAATATACCCAAACCACTTGAAGTTGCAGGTAGGCGGTAAGTGAGTCTCCATGAGCATAGACAGACTATGTGATTGCGGCGAACGAACGTAGCCAACATCGCTGTAGCTTCAAGTAGAAAGGGGATAATGACCGTGAGCAACAACGATTAACGCTCGATAATGAATAGGATTTCTAATGAAACTGTGGACATTGGCTTTATATACGTTAACCAGCTTAGTGAGTATTGCGACGGTGCAAGCTCAACCCGTCGAGCTTGATCGCGTAGCCGTGATTGTGAATAGTGGGGTGATTTTGCAAAGCGATATAGACAGCGCCTTACTAACAGTAAGAGCGAATGCAAAAACAAACCAGCAAACACTCCCCCCTGAAAATATTTTGCGTGAACAAATCATCGAAAAACTGATTGTCGATACTTTGCAACAGCAAGAAGCCGATCGTATTGGGGTACGTATTGATGACAATACCCTAAATGACGCGATTACCGAGATTGCTCACAATAATCAACAAACACCGGAACAACTTCGCTTATCGATTGCTGAACAAGGATTAACCTACCCAGAATTTCGTGAACAGATCAGAAAAGAGATCGCCGCCAGCGAAGCACGTAACGCATTAGTACGCCGTCGTATTAACATTATTCCAGCCGAAGTCGATACCTTGGCAGAGCTGCTCGCTCAAGAAACCAGCGCGACCGTACAATATAAAATCAGCCATATTCAACTGCGTTTTAACGATGGACAAGACAAATCCGAGGTTGAAGCACAAGCCAATAAATTAGTCGCTGAACTCAACCAAGGCGCAGACTTTAGCACCATGGCCATCACCTATTCAAAAGGCCCACGGGCACTACAAGGGGGAGATTGGGGATGGATGCGTAAAGAAGAAATGCCGACGATTTTCGCCGACCAAATTAAAATGCAAAATAAAGGCAGTATTATTGGCCCATTTCGTAGTGGTGTCGGTTTCCACATTCTAAAAATTGATGATATCAAAGGCTTAGAAACGGTTGCGGTGACGGAAGTCAATGCACGTCACATTCTGATTAAACCAACGATTATTTTGAGCGATGAAGGTGCCAAAAATCAACTTAATGATTTAGTACGTCGCATCAATGCTGGCGAAGCCAGCTTTGCTGAATTAGCCCAACAATATAGCCAAGACCCAGGCTCTGCAGCGCAAAATGGCGAATTAGGTTATCAAACACCTGAACTGTATGTTCCTGAGTTTAAACATCAAATCGAGACACTTCCGGTTGGAATAATTAGTGAACCCTTTAAAACCGTACACGGCTGGCATATTGTGGAAGTCTTGGATCGCCGCGAAGTTGACCGTACTGATGCCGCAATGAAAAATCGAGCTTATCGCATTTTGTTTAACCGTAAATTCAATGAAGAAGCCAGTACTTGGCTACAAGAGCTGCGCGCCGGTGCTTTTGTTGAAATCCTACAGGATGATCAAGATGACGATTAAACGTATCGTAGTCACCGCCGGAGAACCTGCCGGTATCGGACCTGATTTAGTACTGGCACTATCGCAAAATGATTGGCCACATCAACTGGTGATTTGCGCCGATAAACAGATGCTCGCAGAGCGCGCCAAAGCACTGGGAATTGCAGTAAAGCTACTTGATTATCAGCCCGATCAAAAAGCCACACCGCAAAAAGCGGGGTATTTGCTGGTTGACTCAATTGCCGTATCAGAACAGGTCATTGCTGGACAGCTCAATTCCGCGAACGGTCATTATGTATTAAAAACGCTAGAAAGAGCGGCATTGGGCTGTATGAATGGTGAATTTGATGCTATTGTCACCGGCCCAGTGCATAAGGGCGTGATTAATCGCGCAGGCGTCGCTTTTAGTGGTCATACGGAGTTTTTTGCCGAGCTATCCAATACCCCATTAGTGGTAATGATGCTGGCAACGGAAGGACTACGCGTCGCTCTCGTGACCACACACATACCATTGGCAACCGTCTCTGCTGCGATAACGGCTGAACGTCTAGAAAGCATCATTCGTATTCTTCACCATGATTTGGTCGAGAAATTTGCGATTGCTCAGCCGACAATTTATGTTTGCGGTCTTAATCCTCACGCAGGAGAAGAAGGGGTATTGGGTCATGAAGAGATAGATACCATCACCCCAAGTTTAGAAAAACTTCGCCGACAAGGTATCGATTTAGTGGGCCCTTTACCGGCAGATACCATCTTTAGCGAAAAATATTTGCAAAAAGCGGATGCCGTTTTAGGAATGTATCACGATCAAGTTCTCCCTGTACTAAAATACAAAGGCTTTGGTCGTTCAGTTAACATTACCTTAGGCTTACCTTTTATTCGAACCTCGGTAGACCATGGAACAGCGCTCGATTTAGCCGCAACGGGATTAGCCGATGTGGGCAGTTTTAAAACCGCTCTCGATCAAGCAATTGAATTAGTTGATAAAAAAACGCAATAACTTTGAGAACACTATGAGAAATGATGTCCATTTAGGGCACAAAGCGCGTAAACGTTTTGGTCAAAACTTTTTAAACGATCCTTATATTATTGATGGAATCGTATCCGCTATTAATCCTTTACCAGGTCAAAATTTGGTAGAAATTGGCCCAGGTTTAGGAGCCATTACAGAGCCCGTAGGCCGTGAAGTTGATAAGTTTACGGTGATCGAGCTCGATCGTGATCTAGCCGAGCGTTTACGCAACCATCCTGAATTATCGAGCAAGTTGACGATTCACGAAGGTGACGCCATGCGTTTTGACTTTCAGCAATTGGTTAAACCGAATAATAAACTGCGTATTTTTGGTAACTTGCCTTATAACATCTCGACACCGCTGATGTTTCATTTATTTGAATTTCACAAAGAAATTCAAGATATGCACTTTATGCTGCAAAAAGAGGTCGTCAACCGTTTAGCGGCAGGACCGGGTAGCAAAGCGTATGGTCGATTAACCGTCATGGCACAATACTACTGTAAAGTTGTTCCGGTATTAGAAGTCCCACCGAGTGCCTTTGTTCCGCCACCTAAAGTCGATTCTGCGGTGGTTCGTTTATTGCCTTACGAAGAACTACCGCACCCTGCAACGAGTTTAAAATGGTTGGATCGTGTCGTACGTGAAGGATTCAATCAACGCCGTAAAACGGTACGTAACTGCTATAAAGGGTTATTGGATGATGAGACCTTTGCACAGCTTGCGATTGACTCCACGATGCGTCCAGAGAACCTGACCTTGCAGCAGTTTGTATCGATGGCAAATTGGCTTGATGCTCAGAATACTCAACCCGCATAAATAGACTAGGATGGCCAATGTGCCATCCTATATTTTCTTCGTTTTGTCATCCGAATCAGGAGTATTTATGGATATTACTCATCCTTGTATCAAGATTCAGGTTCAAACTAAGTACGTGCCAGAACAATCCCATCCTGAAGCGCACCGTTACGTTTTTGCTTATCTTATTACCATAAAAAATCTCAGTACCGAAACCGTACAACTCATCAGTCGCTCTTGGTTAGTGACCGACGCTAACGGAAAACAGATGCGGATTGAAGGGGAAGGCGTCGTTGGAGAACAACCCGTTATTGCCGCCAATGATGAGTATACCTACACCAGTGGCACGGCATTAGAAACGCCAGTTGGCGTCATGCAAGGCCATTATGGAATGATCAACAGCCTCGGTGAACCTTTTCTAGCTGAAATAGACCCTTTTCGCCTAGCCGTTCCCAACGTACTGAATTAAGGGAGTTTGTGTGGCAAATTACATTGTCGGCGATATTCAAGGCTGTTTAGATGAACTGCAGCTATTGCTCAAACAAGTCAACTTTCATCCTATTAGTGACACCTTATGGCTCGCTGGTGATTTAGTCGCGCGCGGCCCAAAATCACTAGAAACACTGCGCTTTATTCGTGACTTAGGACCCGCTGCAAAAACGGTGCTCGGCAATCATGATTTACATCTATTAGCCGTATCACTGGGCATTCATCCAGCCAAAAACAAAGATAAAACATTGGCCATTTTTGCTGCGCCTGACGCTGATGAGCTACTAGATTGGGTTCGCCAATGGCCACTCTTGTTAGAACACCCCGAGTTTGTCCTCACTCATGCGGGCATCTCACCCCAATGGAATTTACAAACCGCTCGAAAAGCTGCCCACGAGGTAGAAACGGTATTACGTAGCCAACGATGGCCATGGTTACTGACCAATATGTATTCCAATACTCCGGACTTATGGAATGACGATTTACAAGGGATTGAGCGTTATCGCTATATCATTAATGCGTTCACTCGCATGCGCTTTTGCTTTTTTGATGGGCGTCTTGATATGGCGTGTAAACTTCCCCCCGCTCAAGTGAGTAGCCACGAGCTGATGCCTTGGTTTGCCCTACCCCAAAGGATTGAATTAGAAAAAACGGTGATTTTTGGCCACTGGGCAGCGCTAGAGGGCTACTTCAGTCCAAACGTAATTGGCTTAGACACTGGCTGCGTATGGGGCGGGCCGCTGACCATGTTACGTTGGGAAGATAAACAGGTCTTTAAGCAGCCAGCATTAGAGTCTAAGTCATAGGTTCTAGGTTCTAGGTTCTAGGTTCTAGGTTTTTCAGTCTCGCGTTCTAAGATGATAAAGTCCATTGAATAGGCATTTTTGTCATCTGCCGAGTAATGTTCACGGTAACATTCATGCCAATTCGTTCCCCAATTGGGGAAATGAGTATCACCGATGAACTGAGCATCAATCAGCGTGATGTACAGTTTATCGGCTTGAGGTAAACATTCCGTGTAAATACTGCCACCACCAATGATCATCACCTCAGGGACCGCCCCCGCCTTAAGCAAGGCAGCGTCCAGTGAAGAGACAACATCAACCCCATCGATCACCAATTCGGGATCTCGGCTGATGACAATATTGTGACGCCCAGGCAAAGGACGTCCAATCGATTGATAAGTTTTGCGTCCCATGATCACCGGTTTGCCGATAGTACACCGTTTGAACCAAGCAAAGTCAGCGGGTAAATGCCACGGCATTTGGTTGTCTTTACCTATCACTCTTTCGTTTGCCATCGCGGCAATCATACTGATGATCATCTTTCTATTCCTACTTTTGCTTAAGCTTCTAGACAATGGGTTTGCGACGATAGAATAACAGCCCGGGTATTGCTAAGCCAACCGCTAATCCCGCAATGATAAACATCGCTTTTAAGAAGTTTTCCATTAAACTCGCAAACAGCTCAGGTTTAAAGCCTAAATGGTGAATTTCTACCATCGCAATCATTGCCTTATAAGCAAATACACCGGGAACCATAGGAATTAATGCTGCTACGGTAAAGACTTTAGGATGAGCCAAAAATCGTCTCGACCACTGAACACCAATCATACCCACAATCCCTGCCGCAAACAGACTCGCCCACTCAATCGGAATACCAAAATGCAGCATCAAATAACGCGATCCATGACCGATCGCTCCTCCTAAAGCGCAATACTTTAATGCTGGGACTGGGACATTAAAGATCAACGCAAACCCAACAGCAGGAATCGAGGCAAACAACATATCGTTGATTAACCCGAGTAATAAATCCCAACTCACCAGCGCTACCATCCCCACACTCCCGTCACGCTCATCGCGGCAATAATCCCTAAACTGGTTGCTAAGGTCAGTAAGCTTGCCATCACAAAGCGAGCGATACCCATATTAATGTAACCTTTCAGCATATCAGAAACCGAGTTGATCAATGGAAAGCCCGGTACCAGCATTAATACTGAAGACGCCATCACGATGGTTGGTTTATTACCAAGCTGATAGATCACCGCTTGAGTAGAAATGAGTGATGTGACAAACGCTGTTGCTGCAAAATTAAGTAAAGGGTTAAATTGGCGATGACCAATCTCTTGGCGCACCATCATGCCGATGGCAGATGCGATAAAGGTCATTAGAAACACGATTCCATCACCACCAGCCAAACGACTAAACGCCGCGCATGACAGGCCGATCATCACCACCACTAACCATCGGTTATAACGCTCTGGCGTTATTCGTTCAAGTTTGTGCTGTGCCATCGAGTAATCGAGTAAGCCTCGCTCCATCAAAATACAAATACGCTGGATCTGGGTCACGACTCGCATGTTAATGCCTCGATCAGCACAGCGTCGAGCGGTGGTAATACAATGCTGATGATAAACGGTAGTCACCACTAATGAGCTCGCAGAGAGCGAGACTTCCACTTCATCCATGCCAGAAGCCAGCCCCATACGTCGCATAATATCGCCAACCAAAGTACTTTCTGCACCATGTGCGAGTAACATTTGACCCGCTTGAGCAATCAAACGTGAAATTGCTCGTTGTTTGGATGTCATGATTCCATTCCTAACTGCCTTGATTTATCTAAGGCCTAGTTTGCAACAAAATGTGTCGTGACGATATGATTTAGAATATAAAAAAAGCCGCAATCAAGATTGCGGCTCACTAACGTTAAACATCAAGTGGATCATTCACGGACATAAATAACATGACCGTCGTCTTCTTCATCATCCCAATCATCGTCGTCGTCATCTTCGTCAATGATCGGTTGATTGGCAATGGCATCTTTGTGGTAATCATTCCACATAAATTCCACTTTTTGCTCTTCAGAAATCTCTTCTTGCTGACGAGGTAAGGTTTCCATAAAGTCAGCTAACTTCATGCACAACTCTTTGGTACCCTGACGATTGATAGCAGAAATCTTAAAGTATTGATCTTCCCATCCCAGTGCGTCCAAAACGTTTTGAATCACTTCATTGGCTTCTTGCTCTGGCATGAGATCGGTTTTATTGAACACTAACCAACGTGGTTTTTGAGCCAATTTCTCACTGTATTGCTCAAGCTCATCAAGGATCGTTAATGCATTTTGAACAGGATCGCTTTGATCTGCAGGCATGATATCGATCATGTGCAGCAATACTCGACAACGCTCTAGATG
Organism: Vibrio sp. A11; assembly: GCF_013048705.1. Lineage (NCBI taxonomy): Bacteria > Pseudomonadati > Pseudomonadota > Gammaproteobacteria > Vibrionales > Vibrionaceae > Vibrio > Vibrio sp. A11. The sequence continues at coordinate 62,212 of NZ_VHSI01000011.1, forward strand.
TTTCAGGAATCGAATACCTAGCCCAGCACCTTCCGCAGCACCTTCAATCAACCCGGGAATATCAGCAACCACAAAACTCTTTTCAGGGACGACACTCACGACACCTAAACTTGGGATCAAGGTTGTAAAAGGATAATCAGCCACTTTAGGCTTTGCTGCCGATACGGCACGAATAAAGGTTGATTTCCCAGCATTAGGCAAGCCAAGCATACCGACATCAGCAAGCAGAAGTAGCTCTAAACGCACTTCTCTCACTTCACCTTTAGTACCCATACTTTTCTGACGCGGAGCACGGTTTACCGACGATTTAAAACGAGCATTGCCTAAACCGTGCCAACCACCTTTAGCAATCATCACCTTTTTGCCATGCTCAGCGACTTCAGCGATCACTTCATTAGTATGGATATCAACCGCACGTGTACCAACAGGAACGCGCAATACTTTGTCTTTACCACGCTTGCCAGTACAGTTCGCACCACGCCCATTTTCTCCGCGCTCAGCGTCGTAAAAACGCTGAAAACGGTAGTCAATCAGTGTATTTAGGTTTTCATCAGCCAGTATATAAACATCACCACCGTCACCGCCGTCACCACCATCTGGACCGCCTTTGGTAATGAATTTTTCACGCCAGAAACTGACCACGCCGTTGCCGCCGTCACCAGCCTGAACTTTTATTACCGCTTCATCAACGAATTTCATTTGTTACTCCGCACAATTTGCGCTGCAATACCATTGCTTATTAATAGTATCAATTTTAGCAGGAGACATTAATCAGCGTCTCATCTCTGCTTTAGAACACATAACGAGTCAACCCAAACAATAGGGATCACTAGTTATAAGCACTTTGCCGATAAATAAAAAACCCCACCAAACGGCAGGGTTTTTAAATTCAGCGAGAAACTAAACTTATTCAGCTTCGATGCTAACGAATTTACGGTTCTTAGGACCTTTCACTTCGAATTTCACTTTGCCATCAGACAGAGCAAAAAGAGTGTGGTCTTTACCGATACCAACGTTATTACCAGCGTGGAACTTAGTACCACGTTGACGAACGATGATGTTACCTGCTAATACAGCTTCACCACCGAAACGCTTAACACCAAGACGTTTACTTTCTGAATCGCGGCCGTTACGAGTAGAACCACCAGCTTTTTTGTGTGCCATTGTTAAACTCTCCTAATAACTTAAGCGTTGATACCAGTGATTTTCACTTCCGTGAACCACTGACGGTGACCCTGTTGCTTACGAGAGTGTTTACGACGACGGAACTTAACGATTTTGATTTTATCGCCACGACCGTGTTGTACCACTTCAGCAGTCACTTTACCGCCCTCAACTAGAGGAGCACCAACTTGAATTGCTTCACCATTAGCGATCAGAAGAACTTTATCAAATTCTACTGTTGCGCCAGTTTCAACGTCTAATTTCTCTAAGCGAAGAGTTTGACCTTCACTTACACGGTGTTGTTTACCACCAGATTGGAAAACAGCGTACATATTTTACTCCGCTCTTTCCGCACAGCCTATGCTAACATTTTTGAGCAAAAAGGGTGTGCGCTAAACTAATCATCAATAGGGCGCAAATTCTACGTGAATGGCGTCCCCATGACAAGCCATATTTAAAAAAAATTGGCGAAAAGCTAATCGCCAAACAAAAGTGCGGCAATCATGCCTTTAAGCCATGTATTAATCAATATTTTTTAGTGTATTATTCACTAACTCAAGCAGAACATAATGCCTTACAAGCTCTAACTTCAGCCGGATTTATGATGGATTTTAAAGCTATCCAAGCGCTTACTGCCGATGACATGGCAAAAGTGGATAAAACGATACTTGCTCAACTCAATTCTGACGTTTCCCTTATCAATCAACTGGGGTTTTATATCGTCAGTGGTGGCGGTAAACGCCTACGTCCATTACTGGCCATTTTGTCAGCCAAAGCCTTAGGTTATCAAGGTGAGGGGCACACCATGGCTGCTGCGTTTATTGAATTTATTCATACGGCAACTTTGCTACACGATGATGTGGTGGATGAATCCGATATGCGGCGAGGTAAAGCCACTGCCAATGCGACGTTTGGTAACGCCGCTAGCGTACTGGTGGGCGATTTTATCTACACCCGCTCTTTCCAAATGATGACCGAACTTGGTTCGATGAAAATTCTCAAGTTGATGAGCCATTCCGTCAACGTTATCGCTGAAGGTGAAGTGCTGCAATTAATGAACTGTAACGATCCCGATACTACGGAAGAGAGTTATATGCAGGTCATTTACTCAAAAACCGCACGATTATTCGAAGCCGCCACGCAAATTGGAGCGATGTTATGTGATGCCTCTCCCGAAGTTGAGCGGGCGATGCAAAACTACGGTAAATATTTAGGTACTGCCTTCCAATTGATTGACGATGTGATGGATTACACCGCTGATGGCAAAGAAATGGGCAAGAATGTCGGTGATGATCTCGCAGAAGGTAAACCCACGCTTCCTTTGCTGCATGCAATGCGCAATAGCCAAGGAGAACAATCGGCGATGATTCGTGAAGCGATTGAAAAAGCCAATGGGATGGAGAAATTAACGGCGATTTTAGCAACGATGCAGCAAGCAGGCTCATTAGAATACACCACCGCTAAAGCGCAACAAGAAGCCGATAAAGCGATTGCCGAATTGGCTATTCTACCCGAAAGTGACTACAAACAAGCATTGATCGCTTTGGCTCATATGGCGGTCAAACGCAGTAAGTAATAAGACTCGTAAGCGAGCTCAGTCTTATTACTTCATTCACTTGTCGCCCCGACTCAAGTAAGGCGACAAGTGAGTCTTTGCTGGTTATCTAAAACCACCCTTGCCAGATTAAACCAAAGGCAAACAAAGCACATAGGGTTAAAGTGCCAGCACCGAGTTTCTCTCGTCCCAGAAAAGGCTGCACTCCCTGCTCTCGTTTGGCTTTTATATAAAAAGCAATACCAGGCAGATACAACAGGCTTGAAAGCAATAAATAATGCAATCCAGAGGCATACAACAACCAAGCACCGTAAAGCGTTGCTCCACATCCTATCAGTAATATTTTGCCTTGTTTAGACTCACTAAGCGCCAACTTCAGTGTGTAAGCGCCGACCAAAAAGTACGGCACTAAGATCATTTCCGAAGCAAAAATCAGCAAGGTGTCGTAGGTACTACCAGCAAACATCACGACAATTAATGACACTTGGATACAAACGTTGGTTAACGTCAATGCACTCGCCGGGCTACCTGCCGCATTTTGTTTCGCCAACCGAGCGGGAAACATACCGTCTTTTGCCCCTAAAAATGGCGCTTCCGAAGCCAACACTGTCCAGCTTAAAAATGCGCCACAAACAGAGATAATTAAACCAATCGCAATAATATACTGCCCCCAAGGACCCAGTATCTCGGTTAGTACTCGCGCCATCGACGGATTCTGATAGCTGGCTAGCTCGACGGGAACAATCACGCCCATCGATAGCAATGTCACTAAGACATAAATGGCTAACGCGGTCAGTAAACCAAAGATTGTCGCCCGTCCAATATCACGTCGCACCCGAGCTCGGTTAGAGACCACCACCGCACCCTCGACCCCAATAAATACCCAAACGGTAATCAACATGGTGGCTTTGACTTGCGACCATAAATCGTGCTCAGCGCCAAAGTGGAGTCCCGTAAAGTCGACCGTAAACGTCTGCCATCGAAAAGCGACCATGGCACATAAAATAAACAGTACCAACGGGATCATTTTCGCACAGGTGGTCACCAAATTGATCAACGCTGCCGTTTGCACGCCACGTAAAACCAGCCAATGCACTAACCAAAGAAGTACCGAGGCACCCGCAATCGAAATCAACGTATTACCATCGCCAAAAATAACCCGATCAGGCGTATCAAACAGCATGCCGAAAGTACTAAAGACAATCACTAGATAGGAAACATTAGCGACCATCGCACTGAACCAGTATCCCCAGGCCGAACAAAATCCAGCGAAATCACCAAAGCCAGCACGGGCATAACCAAACACACCGCTATTAATCTCTGGTTTATGGATCGCTAATTGCTGAAATGATAAGGCAAGGAAGATCATACCAATCCCGGTAATACACCAGCCAATCATCACCGCCAAAGGACTCGCCACTGCTGCCATATTTTGCGGTAGGCTGAATACCCCAGCCCCGATCATAGAACCAATAACCAAGGCGGTTAAAGAGCCTAAACCTAATTTGTTATCCATGATTATTTCCAACCTTGCTTCTGGAAAACGCTATAGTAGTCAGAAATAGCATTCAATAGCAGACTCAACGTGATCCACTTCACTAACAAAGCCAACGTTTTTACACATTCATTGCCAACGATCAAATCTATGTCAGATTGCGCCATAAAATAGCCTTAGCTACCATAAAAAAGGCCAGATAATACTATTTTCCCAGAATTAATGAATAAAAATTTAATCTAATGCCACTTTTATGACTACTTTCATAGATAAAAAATTCAAACAATCAAAAACTTAATCATCATTTGAAACTGAGAAAAACACGTTCGAATAATATCGCTCTACAACACATCAACCGATGCAGTGCGGCTTACTATATCTAAACAATTTGGCGTTGCAGGTAATCGGCAAGTAAGCGAGTCCCCATGAGCCTAGACAGACTCTATGATTGAGGTGAACGACCTAGCCCCCTGCAAGCTTCAAGTAGGAAAGGGATAAAGGATGATGAATCGCAGAGAAGAGAACCTTAAGAATGGACGATCAATTCTTGATCTTTTAGGAAAGATAAGAAGGATGGTTGATACGGGTTTTAGATCATAAGATCATCGCAAAAAAAATGCCACGAAGTCGAAACCTGCGGCATTATTCTTAGTTTTCATGCTTTACCATAACGACTGCCAATACGCACGCTGGGTGAGCGAACGAAATAGCGAGTCAAATGATCTTACGTCTAACGATCGTTATTTAACGAACTCAACGCCGATCTCAATGTCTTTATTGAGCGTTTCTAACATACCGTCGAGCGCTGCTTTTTCAAAGTCACTCAATGGTCCGTAGCTCAGCACTTCCTCAACACCATTTTTACCCAGTTTAATCGGTTGAGCAAAGAAAGGAGCGTGTTCGCTACCACCTTCAACATAAGCGTATTCAATCACTGACTCGCCTTGTAGTGCTTTCACTAAAGAGAGGCCGAAACGGCAAGCAGCCTGTCCCATTGATAGTGTTGCCGAGCCACCACCCGCTTTGGCTTCCACAACTTCAGTGCCCGCGTTTTGAATGCGTTTAGTCAGCGCTGCAATTTCCTGCTCAGTAAACTCAACACCATCAACTTGTGACAGTAAAGGTAGAATCGTTACCCCAGAATGGCCACCAATCACAGGCACATGGACTTCGCTAGGATTTTTGCCTTTTAATTCCGCCACAAAAGTTTCAGAACGGATAACATCCAGTGTCGTGACACCAAATAGCTTACGCTTATCGTAAACACCTGCTTTTTTCAATACTTCAGCCGCAATAGGCACGGTTGTATTGACCGGGTTAGTGATGATCCCAATACAAGCGGTTGGACAAACGTTGGCGATTCGTTCAGCGAGTGATTTGACGATTCCAGCGTTAACATTAAAAAGATCCGCCCGATCCATTCCCGGCTTACGTGCCACACCTGCCGAAATCAGCACGACATCCGCGCCTTCTAATGCAGGCGTTGGATCTTCACCGCAATAACCTTTGATCGACACTGGCGTTGGAATATGACTCAAATCAGCAGCCACACCAGGCGTCACTGGAGCGATATCATACAAAGCAAGATCTGAACCAGCAGGAAGATGATTTTTTAATAACAGAGCTAGGGCTTGACCGATGCCGCCAGCGGCACCAATAACAGCGACTTTCATCGTAATTCTCCTTGAGAGTGAATCTTTTATATGTTTTGGTAGGGTATCTTTTTATCCGATATCAAAAAGCTATAGCAACTACATCTTGATTACAATCAATTAACCTCAGCTTTGCGACTTTGCGCAATTCCTCACTAAGACGCGACCGCTCGTTAGGCATTATGAGGGGATTTATCAGTTATGACAAAGCATTAGCCCCCCATTGATAAGCAAACGACTGAGCGTTACAGATAGGCGACAAGTGAGAGAATCCCCATGAGCATCGATAACGCTATGAGGGTAAGCGAGCGTAACCAATCCCACTGTAGCGACAAGTAAGAAGGATATAAACGTAAATACAGTATTTTTACAGTGACCATTTAGACAGTTTTCGACGATAATTTGCCTCTCTATCGTGAGCTATGTGACAATAGTCATTAATGGTTGAACAGCAAAAGAAAATCCACAATGCGCCCTACAGATAAACAAGATAACTTAGTTCGTGTTTTTAAAGCCCTATTGAAAGAAGAACGCTTTGGCTCACAAAGCGATATTGTTGATGCTTTAAAGAATGAAGGATTTGATAACATCAATCAGTCTAAAGTATCGCGTATGCTAACCAAGTTTGGTGCCGTTCGTACTCGTAATGCCAAAATGGAGATGGTGTATTGCTTACCCGCTGAGCTCGGAGTGCCAACGGTATCCAGCTCACTAAGAGAGCTTGTCCTCGATGTCGATCATAATAACGCTTTAGTCGTGATACACACCGGCCCAGGTGCAGCGCAGTTAATTGCTCGTTTACTCGACTCTCTTGGTAAATCAGAAGGTATTTTAGGTGTTGTCGCTGGCGATGATACTATTTTCATTACCCCAACCATGAATATTACGACTAAACAGCTATTTACTTCTGTCTGCGAGCTCTTTGAATACGCTGGTTAAAGCGCATTAATGACGGGTTACATTGTTAAACAAATGTGACCCATTTCACATCTCGCGTATCTTGCTATAGCCAACAAAAAAGACTTTAAATTAATACTTATCAAATAATTAGCCTCATTCAATAACATTACCTATCGCTCAATATCACAGTGCTACCGATGATAATTTTTTACAATTCTATAATTTATTGAGTATTTTTTGTTATTATCATTCGGCACTTTTTCTGTTTTTCAGCAGAACCAGCGCCAATTTCTAGAACCAAACGACTTGCCGAGGGCGCTAACCGCGCAATAACCTCAAGTCATCAGGGGAAAGGAATCATACCCCTCGACAACCGTACAAGCTCTTTGGGAATAATAAATAAAAGGAAGGGATATTCATGTTATTGAACAAGATCATTAAAGTGGGTGCTATCGCTGCGGCTGTCATGGGAGCGAGCGCGGTTCACGCTCAGGAATTTATTACTATTGGTACTGGAGCCGTAACTGGCGTTTACTATCCAACTGGCGGTGCGATTTGTCGCTTAGTGAATCGAGACCGTCAAGAGCACAATATTCGTTGCTCTGTGGAATCAACCGGTGGTTCGATTTACAACGTCAATACCATGCGTAATGGCGAGCTCGATTTTGCTATCGTTCAATCTGACTGGCAATACCACGGTTATAATGGCACCAGTCAGTTTTCTGAACTCGGCCCTTACAAAAAGCTACGCGCGATGTTCTCTTTGCATACTGAACCTTTTAACATCATCACTCGCGCAGACTCGGGCATTAATAATGTAAAAGATCTTGAAGGAAAACGCGTTAATATCGGAAACCCAGGTTCCGGTGACCGCGCCACCATGCAAGTGGTAATGGACGCCTTTGGCTGGACTAATAGCAGTTTCAGACTAGCCTCTGAACTAAGAGGCTCTGAGCGCTCACAAGCGTTATGTGATAATCGTATTGATGCCTTTATCTATATGGTCGGACACCCCAATGGAGCCATCCAAGAGGCGACGACTTCTTGTAACGCTAAATTGGTCTCAGCAACTGGACCTGAAGTGACGAAAATTGTAGCCGAACGTCCTTACTACGCTTACAGCACCATTCCTGCGGGCATGTATCGTGGGACCGATAACGAAGTGACGAGTTTTGGGGTTGCTGCCACACTAGTGACCAGTGCCGATGTCTCCGATGACGTTGCTTATAACGTTGCTAAAGCGGTGTTTGAAAACTTTGATACCTTTACTCGTCTTCATCCCGCCTTTGCAACCTTGAAAAAAGAAGACATGGTCAAAGCTGGCCTTTCGATTCCGCTCCACCCCGGTGCTGAAAAATATTACAAAGAAGTTGGTTTACTAAAATAAATCGCGATTCGTTGTAGGTAGTCGACCCATCCTCCAATCCCCATGCCCAGCACACGGCGCGTGGGGGTTGATTGGCGGTCTCTACTCAAAGTACTTTGTTTTATGGCTATCTATTTCCTCTCCTGACAACCATGGCTGACACAGTAAAGTGACTGAACATGAATGTTTTTAGGGGAAGGCATAGAATGATTATTTATTTGCACAGCACCCTCTTCTATTGAGCCTTCAGCGAACACCATACAGCCTAACGTTCAGCGTTATGTTGTGAATCTCCATGTACTTGAGAGTATCAATACCGTTCACTGACTATCGACTAAGCAATAGAAAAGGGATAACCATCAATATTAAGGATAACGTACATGACGCAGGCAACAACTCCGTCGCAGGATGTGCAAGAGATGGTTGCACAGGCAGATACTGGCGCAAGAAATCCACAGGGTTTCTCTGGGCGCATTTTGTGGTTTGTACCACTGTGCTGGTCTCTTTTCCAACTTTGGTATGCTTCACCCCTGCCATTTATTTTTAACTTTGCGATTTTAAATGATACCGAAGCTCGCGCTATCCATTTAAGCTTTGCGGTTTTTCTCGCTTTTACCGCTTATCCCGCGTTAAAAAATTCTCCCCGTGACCGCATTCCAGCCGTGGATTGGGTCTTAGCTCTGGCGGGCAGCTTCTCGGCTGCTTATATCTATCTTTTTTATACTTCTTTATCCGGTCGCTCCGGTGCACCCACCGATACTGACATCATTGTTGCTGGTATGGGTATGCTGCTGCTCCTGGAAGCTACACGTCGTGCATTAGGTCCGCCGTTAATGTGTGTGGCAGGGCTGTTTTTGCTCTACACCTTTGCTGGGCCACATATGCCCGACGTCATCGCACACAAAGGGGCAAGCTTTAATAAGGCCATGTCCCATCTCTGGCTGACTACTGAAGGCGTATTTGGTATCGCTTTAGGGGTTTCGACTTCTTTTGTGTTCTTATTCGTGCTCTTTGGTGCGATGCTAGAACGGGCCGGTGCTGGTGCTTATTTTATCAAAGTGGCGTTTTCTTTACTCGGTCACATGCGTGGCGGACCGGCAAAAGCAGCCGTTGTCGCCTCAGGACTGTCCGGTTTAGTCTCAGGGTCGTCGATAGCTAATGTGGTCACAACCGGGACCTTTACTATTCCGCTCATGAAGCGAGTGGGTTTTTCTGGTACGAAAGCTGGAGCCATCGAAGTCGCCGCTTCAACCAATGGTCAGCTTACGCCACCAATCATGGGCGCTGCGGCCTTTTTGATGGTCGAATACGTGGGTATCTCTTATGTCGAGGTGATCCGAGCAGCCCTACTACCTGCGCTTATCTCATACATTGCGCTTATCTATATTGTCCACCTAGAAGCTTGTAAAGCAGGGATGACTGGCCTACCTCGCCGTCGCCCTTCAACGTTACTCAACAGTTTGCTCTCTTTCACTGGCACCATTTTAGGGTTATGCGTAGTGAGTGCAGTGGTCTATTACGGGGTCGGTTGGACAAAAGATGTGTTTGGCGCGGCAGCGACACCGATCGTCACGCTGGCACTGTTAATCTGTTATTTTTTGCTGTTGAAAATCTCCGCTCAATACACTCACGAGCGTGAATTTAGTTTGGATGAAAACATTCAGGAAATCCCCGACGTTGGCCCAACAGTCAAATCTGGACTGCATTACTTACTGCCGATCGTGGTCTTAGTCTGGTGTTTGACCGTTGAGCGTTTCTCCCCCGGATTGTCGGCTTTCTGGGCCAGTGTGTTTATGATTTTTATTCTCTTAACGCAAAGACCGATCATTGCTTGGTTTAATCGCACTAACGATGCCGCTCAACAAGCCAAAGCTGGCGTTACAGACTTACTCGAAAGTTTAGTGTCTGGTGCACGCAATATGATAGGGATTGGTGTCGCAACCGCCGCTGCTGGCACCGTGGTTGGTGTAGTCACCTTAACGGGCATTGGCTTAGTGATGACCGACTTTGTCGAGTTTATCTCTGGCGGTAACATTATGCTGATGTTGCTGTTCACCGCTGTGATTAGCTTACTTTTAGGTATGGGATTACCGACAACTGCCAACTACATTGTAGTATCGACGTTGATGGCTCCGGTGATCGTCACCTTAGGCGCACAGAGTGGATTGATCATCCCATTAATTGCCGTACACCTGTTTGTATTTTATTTCGGCATTTTAGCCGATGATACGCCCCCTGTCGGCCTAGCTGCTTTTGCTGCTGCCGCAATAGCGAAATCGGACCCCATTCGTACCGGTATTCAAGGCTTCACCTACGACATACGAACCGCTATTTTGCCATTTATGTTTATCTTTAATACCCAGTTATTATTGATGGGCATTGAATCATGGTGGCACTTAGCCTTAACCGTCGGCTCCTCGATCATCGCCATGCTGTTATTTTCAGCCGCGACTCAAGGCTGGTGGTTTACCAAAGCAAAATGGTGGGAAGTCCTGTTGCTGTTGCTGCTGACCTTTAGCTTTTTACGACCTGGATTTTGGTGGGACAAAATTTATCCGGCTAAGTATCAATACCCAGGTACGGACTTAGCCTATATCGTCGATAAAGCGCCGGTGGGTCAACCGATTGTGATGATCGTCGCCGGAGAAACCTTAATGGGCGACTATGTGTCGAAAACCGTGCAACTGCCATTTGATGATCGAGCGCTAACGGCCGAAGAACGGATTCGTTCGATGGGGCTTACCGTTAATAAGATCAATAATCGAATGCTGATCGACGCTGTTGAGTTTCGTAGTCCAGCTGAAGCGGCAGGGATCGATTTTGATTGGGAGGTCCGTACGGTCGTCGTGGATAGCGATCGTCCAATGAAAGAATGGGTCTTTGTCCCTGCACTGTTGCTGACCTTACTGCTTGGCTGGAATCAAAGACGCCGCGCCCTCAAGAAAACGGCGATACAACCTTAACCTATTGTGACTTTGCTTTCCCCTGTCTATCGAATCTGCGGGGGAAAGCCATACAGAGATAAAAAACCATGTATAAACATATCTTAGTCCCCGTCGATTTAAATGAACAAGGCTTTGCTGATAAAGCCGCACAAAGTGCGGTATGGCAAGCAAGACACAGTGGTGCTCAACTGCATCTTTTAACCGTACTACCGGGTATTCACATGTCGATGGTCGCAACTTATTTCCCGCGTGACGCTGCCAATAAAATGAAGCAAGACGTTGGGCAACGTTTACAAGCATTTGCTCAGCAGTATCTGCCAGAGGACATTCACTATCAGTTGCATGTCGCTGAAGGAAAGCCCTACACGACCATTCTGGAGTATGCCGCCAAGCTCAAGGCAGAGTTAATTATTATGCCCAGCCATAAGCGCTCACGAATGGACAAAGTGATGCTCGGTTCGGTAGCCAGCAAGGTCGTCGAGAACGCCCCCATCCCCGTTTTAGTCATCAAACCGCAAGGTTAATTAGCAAACGGAAGGTTCATCGATTTTACCGATGAGATTAATTGTTCGATTCTCCTTTTCTTTTTGAGAATAATTATCAATAATGTTTACATCAAAAAGAAATAGGTGGGACCGGATCATGAAAAAAACACTCAGCTTCGCTGCTATTCACTTTACCATCGCTTTTACTATCGCTTATCTACTGACAGGCGATATCATTCTCGGTAGTTTAATCGCTATGCTGGAACCGATGGTCAATACTGTCGCTTTTTATTTCCATGAACGGGTATGGACTCAGCATCCAGCACTGCAACGTTACGCGGGCAAGACTCGGATAAAAACCGCCAGCTTCGCCGTCATCCACTTTAGCGTTGCTTTTGGTATTGCTTATTTACTCACTGGAAGTTGGTTAATTGGCGGCATCATGGCGATGATTGAACCCAGCTTTAATACCTGTGCTTACTACTTTCATGAAAAAGTATGGCAAAGCTTGCATCCGCAGAAAAAAAGCACCGACAAACACTTTGGCTGTGCACACTAGGTAACATGAGCCAAAATGATCGGAGCCACCCGCCGCGTTATAACGGAAAATGAGTGACACATAAAGTGTCACTCAATGCCAGTTTAACCGAGGCTTGTTGTCCGTCTAACTCAACATCAATCGTATAAAGATCTTCAGGATTCGGTTTTTCTGCGTCGTAATAGCGAGGCGCATCGACTTGGAAAATAGCCGTTACATGATCACTGCGTACATCTATCGGTAAATGGTAAGTCATACCATCAAAACGAACTGCCGCCGACACTAAACCCGTTGCGTAGGTAGTGAAGTAAAGATTCACTAACAGCTCACAGCCACCACCATGATGCCAGATTTGCTCTGTCGTTAGATGCTCAAGACGTAAGTGAGAAATAGCCTGTAAATAAGGCGCTCGCCAAATACCTATCCTCGAGTCGTATGCGACTCGCTTTTCTTCACCAAGCGGACAAATTGGCTCTTCAATCAACCAATCGTCTTCCTGATTTAAGAATAAAATTTCAAACCGATTTCGACCTAACTTAAGCAGCGAGCGGATCTCTTTTTTATAGCGATGTTGCGTCCCATCACAATCAAAAATAGCGGCACCATTAAGACGCACTTCGGCTGGATAATCGATGCCTTCTATCACGACATCAATAGCAGCAAACGCTAAGAGATGGTCATCGACTTCAATATCATGCATTAAATGCCATTCTTGCTGCGCGAGATCATGCTCGGCCAATTCACTTGGCAAGGCGCAACTGAATGGATTGGGAAAATAAAGATCAACTTGAGGAATGGATACGTCTGTCAGAGGCGAAAGCTGCCATGGACCAGAGAGAGAAAGCTGCATTGTCATTGATTATCTTGAGCAAATTTATCTCATATATACCTGAGCGGGATCAAAAATACCAGCCGGCTGACTGGTATTTACTGTGACAAATTAATTGCTCACTGTGGCCGCGTTAATCGATAACGGCAACCACTGAAGGTTAGGCTTGCTCTTCGTCTTCGTCATCTTCTTCTGGATAAAGGGCATCATCACCTTCGTAATACGTGCCCCACCCGTCGTAGATAACATCAAACTTTTCAGCTAACTCGACCAATTTTGCGACTTGCTGATCGATCGCTTGCGGGTCCAAAACCGATTGCATCGTCGCATCAAAACAGAACAGTTTATGACCATCTTCATCTTCAGTCTCTTCCGCTTCCAATACTTCAAAACCCAGTTTGAAAGCTTCAACGGCCGCTTTCTCTAAAATTTCAAAATCTTCAGCAAACAAGTGATGCTCGATATCGTACAAGGCTTCTGGATCACTGCCGTCGTCGAGTAGTGCTTGGATAATATCGCGAGTCTCTTCTTTTTGCATTTCGATAAAGGCTTCAACAGAGAGATATTCATCTTCATGAGACATAATGGTGACTCCAGAGTTTATAAACAGGCTCAAAAATTAGCGCGAAATATCGCACGGATCGTCAATAATTACTACCGAGAAAAGCCGCTTTACACTAACTTCTCGTGTAAGCGGCCGATTTTATTCCGTCAATTATTCTGTCCCACCCACAGTTAACGCATCCAACTTCAACGTTGGTTGGCCAACACCGACCGGAACACTTTGTCCCGCTTTACCACAGACACCAACACCGCGATCAATGCTCAGATCATTACCGACCATTGAGACTTGCTGCATCGCTTCAATGCCAGAGCCAATTAATGTCGCTCCCTTGATAGGGCGTGTCACTTTACCATTTTCAATCAAATACGCCTCTGAGGCCGAGAAAACAAATTTTCCAGAAGTAATATCCACTTGACCACCCCCAAAATTAGGCGCGTAAATCCCTTTCTTAACACTGGCAATGATCTCTTCTGGAGTATGCTCGCCGGGTAACATATAGGTATTGGTCATGCGAGGCATCGGCAAATGAGCATAGGATTCACGACGACCATTTCCCGTTGGGGCAACGCCCATTAAATGCGCATTGTGCTTATCTTGCATGTAACCTTTAAGCACACCTTTTTCAATCAGCACATTGTATTGACCGTGGACCCCTTCATCATCGACATTCAATGAACCACGTAAATCCTTTAACGTTCCATCATCGACAATCGTGCACAGCTTAGAGGTCACTTGCTGACCGATTTTTCCAGAGAAAACCGAAGACCCTTTACGATTGAAATCACCTTCCAAGCCATGCCCTACCGCTTCATGCAATAAGACACCAGGCCATCCAGAACCCAATACTACTGGCATGGTACCAGCAGGAGCCGCCACCGCTTCTAAATTCACCAACGCTTGGCGAATCGCTTCATCGGCGTAGGCAAAAGCAATTTTTTGGCCATTTTCTTCATTTAAAAAGTAATCATAATTAAATCGGCCGCCGCCTCCTGCGCTGCCGCGCTCACGACGATCGCCTTTTTTAGCCAACACGGAGATCGATAAACGCACCAACGGACGAATATCACCAGCATAAGTCCCATCGGTTGCCGCAACCAGCATCTGTTCATGAACCCCACTCAGGCTCACCGAGACTTCTTGAATCAAAGGCTCTTTGGTTCGAATATAAGCATCGAGCTGTTGTAGTAGCTCAGTTTTTTTCTGTTTTTGCCAATTCTCTAATGGGTTATCCGCCGCATAATATGCTTGGTTATCACTGCGTCGAAACGCCTGAACCTGACCATTTTTGGCTTGAGTCGCAATGCCTCGTGCGGCAATCGCACTTTGCTTTAATCCATCAAGCTGAATTTGATCCGAGTAAGCAAAACCGGTTTTTTCACCGCTGATCGCCCGTACACCAACCCCACAGTCGATATTAAATGAACCATCTTTAATAATGCTATCTTCTAAAACCAGCGATTCATGCCAACTCGATTGAAAATAGAGATCAGCATAATCAATATCGCGAGTCATGATACTGGCTAGCGTGTCAGCAATATCCTGTTCAGTCAGGCCGGTTGGGGCGAGTAACGCTTGTTCAATACGGGTAATACTCATAGCGGATTCTTTTTCTCTATAAATTGATGATGAAAACGTGTGTGCTCAAGCACGGGCATGTTTTGACGAATAGTTTGCAGCGAGCGTAAATCAATATCGACCAAGAGATTATCGGCTTCAGGACCGAGAGCGGCAGTGATCTCTCCCCAAGGGTTGATCACCATCGAATGTCCCCAAGTCTGCCTTCCCCCTGAGTGCTGCCCTGTTTGTCCAACGGCGACGACCCAACACTGGGTTTCAATCGCTCTCGCCCGTAATAACAACTCCCAGTGGGCTTGACCAGTGACAGCGGTAAACGCAGCAGGGACCAGTAAAATTTGTGCACCTTTTCGGCGTAGCTCACTGTATAAGGTAGCAAAACGCAGATCATAACAAATCGATAAGCCTAAATTAGCCAATCCCGTGTTCGCTACCACTACGCGCTGCCCCGCACAGAATAACGACGATTCACGATAACAGCGATGCTGATCAGCGACATCAACATCGAACAAGTGTAGCTTATCATAGTCTGCTAGCCATTCGCCCTGAGGTCCGAATAAAATCGAGGTGCTGGTGATCCCCGTTGTACGCCGAATGGGTAAGCTCCCCAGCAGTAAATAAACCTGATGCTGTTTAGCCAATAGAGCGAACCGCTGCTGAATAGGTCCTACATTCAATGGCTCTGCATTTTGCTGGTATTGCATATGGCTAGCAAATAGGGTCGCGTTTTCTGGCGTGACTATCAATTGTGCGTCTTGGCTCGCCAGCTGGGCGACCTGCTGTTCAATGTAGCTTAGGTTATCATTTACGACGTCACTTGACGTCATTTGCACCAATCCTATTCGCAGCATGATTCTCTCCTTGGCTTATTTTTTTAGCCGCTCAGGCAACTTAAATTCCCCTTTACGACGTGATATTTCACGTACATTCGGCGAGTTCAAAGGCCCTTTAACCTCATAATTAACTTGAGTAAACACCTCAACGACCGGTGAAATAACCGTAGTGATCGCTAACACATATAAGGCGGTAACTGGAGTAACGGCAAACGCCGTCATCACAGGGATCCCAGAGGTAAGATCAGGAACAAAGTTCACTTGTGCATCCACCATCTGGGTATTGAGATCCGCCATACCGCGGATAGTCATCTCACCAGCAATCGCATCCATTTTAATATTATTGGTCACAAAAATACCTTGCTCGATATCTCCACTACCCGTTATACGGCTGAACGCCATCCCTTTGTCAAAAATATCGCTAAAATCGAGCTGCATTTTACGAATGATAGAGTCGAGACTGAATAATCCAAGCAGATTCGCCGCCCCACTGACATTAGAAATAACCCCTTTACCTAATTCCGTTTCTACCGAACCCCGTAAGGTATTAATCCGCATCGACCATGGCGCACCGTCCCATTCGCTATGACTTTTCAGCGAAAAGGGGGCTCGTTGTATCCCTGAGGTGATCCCAAAACGCTCCATAAGATCACTGTTATTCTCGCCTTGCATATCGATATTCATCAGGGTATGACTGTGATCTTCGGTTAGTGTCCACTCACCACTAATATTGATTTGATTGGTACCGCTGACAATATCAATTTTTTTCCAAGCTAAAGTATCGCCCTGACGCTGAAAGTCCATACTCAGCTTACCGACGCTGTATCCTTGTAGCCAAAAATCATCAATCACGAGAGTGAGATTCGGCATTAACTGATGAAAACGGCGATCAAACTCGGAGATCAGTGGCGCATCTTGCTTTTCCCTATCAATCAACAGACTGTGACCTTGATGTTGATCAAGCTGTGGAAGATAGAGGTGGAGACGTTGTAAAGCCACCGTCAGATCATAAGGTTGAATATAACTGGCTTGGCCTTGCACCTCTTGGCTATTGACCGTTACTGACCATCCAAGATTTTTTTGGCGTGCACTGAAGGCAACATCATGCCACTCTAAACCAGCGAAAGTGAGCTCTTGGACATCAACGTCGACTCGCTCAGGAATCGGCAGACTTGGTGTTTGCAACTCAGCTAACACACTAACCGCTTGGCTATCCGGTTGCTGATCAAGAATATCCAGCCATTGATCAAGATTAAATCTCTCACTGCGAATCTGAACATCATGCCCGGCGACAGGGCTCATTTTAAAACTGCCTTGCCCCAGCAACAAATAGCTTGCCGTTAAGTGTGGCACTGGCTGAGTAATATCAATCTCAGTTTGGTACTTCGCATCAGGCAGTTGTAAACGAGCGGACACCGTTTGCTGGTTACCTGAGGCTTGCAAACGTGCTGTGCCTTGACGGTTGGCAGGTTTACCCAAAGGATATGGATAGTCACTCGCGATAGACCGTAAATTAGCCTGTGCATCGATTTGATAAGTAAAGCCAACATCATTGAGCTGAATATTGACCCCCATTTGCCAAGGCGCATGACCAGTGACCGGCGCTATCCAGTGCTCACCGACATAAGGCGCTAGCGGCAAGATATCCCAGTCACCGACTAAATCGATTCCGACATGATAACCTTGCGCGGCACTCTCACCTTTAAAATCAAAGGAAATCGGTTGTGTGAGCAGCTCGCCGGTTAGCCCTGCGGCCGAGACCTGATCATTATCAAAATGAATTCGTCCCGATACACCATTTAACGTCATTGGTGGCGTGTTGATCTCAACCTGATTATTCATCAAATCGGCCCACCCCCACGCTCGAACATCATGACCATGCGCAAAAGGAATCGCTAATTGGAACTGAGAATTGACCAGCCCACGTACGTCAATCGCGGTTAATGCAGCGCCAACGGAATCGACTAATGGGCTTGCGGTCATATAATCTCGCACTGCATTACCTTGAGCTTTCACTGTGGCACTGAGTTCTAACCAACCATCTTCAGACAAGTGAGCAATTTGTCCAACAATCCGCTCCGCCTCGACATCCATTAATGTCGCTGACCAAGAATCAAGGTACATGGATTCATTTTCAAACAGTAGATCAAGCTGTAGATCGGTGATCGCTGGCCAGGCGGTATCAAAGCTGAATTTCGCGTTTTTTAAACCGACCCAAGCTTGGAAAATACCGTTGTTATCCTGATAAGGAAACGCGGCTAGTTCGCCATACCAAAGTAATTTAGCGGTATCAACGTTACCGCCCTGAATCGATGTCGATAAGTAATCGGTAAGAGACTGACCCAGTGCTCTCGTAGGTAAATAACGCCACGTTTCGCCCGCATTGTAGAGATCGGCTTCGGCATAAAAAGATAAGAAGGGCTCTCCTTGCGCCGGAAAATCAAGCCGAAATGCACCTAATACTTGAAGATCATCGGTCGCAGCGCTTACCTTATCGGCCCATAAACGCCAACCGTTTTCATCACGCTGCCACACCAGATCAACCGCGCCTTGACGCAGAGACAGCGGCGCTTGAAACACATCACCATAAGGCAGAGTTTCATCAGTCAAGCTCGCATGTATCACGGCGCTCTCTGCCGTCCCTCGGATAGTGGCTTGCAGATGCTCGATCCCGGGCAACAAATCCCACTGCTTAATCCCGCCTTGATTCACTCGAACAGAATACTGGATATCATCGTCTTGATTCACTGACAGTCGCACATCATCCAACAAACCATGGGGTTCTAAATGTGCAAGCCAGCTTTGCGCTGTTTGTGAATTTGGTATCAGTCTGACTAATGGCGTTAAGGTGGGTAGTGCCAGTTGAGAAACATTCAACCGCCAACCTTGTGGCTGCCAATCTAAAGCGAAATCCAATTCCGGCCATGGATTATCATCGGTTCGCAATTTGAGTGAGTGAGCGCTAACTTGCCAACCATTTTCTGTTGGAAAGAGTTGAACAATCCCCGACTCTAGCAGTAACTCATGCCGTTCCGTATCATGCCACGCGAGCTCTGATGGTTTGAGTTCAACATAACCATCAATAGGCTGATTATGCTGCAACGTGACCCAAGCATTAAAACTGATCAAACCACGCTCAATTCCCGTGGCATCAGCCAAATAACGCGTTAACCACGGACGAACTCGCAGTTTATCGGCGCTGATATAAAATTGCCCAGAAACATCGCGTAATGAACCATGATCTTTAAAGTGAGCACTAACTTTTAATGAGTTAATTTCGCTATCGGCTAAACTGATGATCCCTTCCGCGATGTGTTGACGCCCACGATTCTTCCAATGCAGTTTTTCGACATCTAATTGACGAAAGTCGCCCGCCATCGTTTGATAAAGAATGGTCGAATCTTGAATAGAAAAATCATCGAGCTGACGTAAGAATAAATCGTCTAAACGCTGTAAAATTCGCCCTTGATCGCCCGTTTGGTTTGATGGCTCATCCGATGCTTGGTTGATTGCCAACCAATCAACAGAACGAACATCGAGATTTAATTGATGAATAACGAGATTGGCCACCACAGGCGATCGCTGTCTGAAGCTTTCTAATAAATCAAACTCGACATCAATCCGTGCGGTTTCAAGTTGTATTTGACTGCCATCAGGCAGGTTCGCCTGAACCCCTTGCAGAGCAAGCGAAGGATGGGTATTACGCCAAAAGCCACGCACATCGGCAATGGTAATTTGAATTTGGGTTTGTTCACCAACCCACTGTTGAATCTCGTCTTTAAAACGATTCATTTCTGGTAAGACGATACGTAAAGTGGTGATGACCAAGGCCAGCACCACCAACAGACTTACCAGTAACCACAACACTATCCGCCTAAGGCGAGTTAATATCGAAAGCACTCACAATCCTACTTACATCATGACAACATCAAATTGCTCTTGTACATACAAAGGTTCCGCTTGAATACGAACTTGCTTACCGATAAACACCTCTAATTCCGCAAGTGAGTGAGACTCATCCCCTTGCAAGGTATCCGCGACGGCCGGTGAGGCATACACGACAAATTTATCGGCGTCATAAGCACGATTCACTCGGGTAATTTCACGTAAAATTTCAAAACAGACCGTCTCAACGGTTTTTACGCTGCCACGCCCTTCACAAGTTGGACAAGTCGAACACAGAACATGTTCAATACTTTCGCGAGTTCGTTTACGGGTCATTTCCACTAAGCCTAATTGAGTAAAACCATTGATATTGGTTTTTACTCGATCTTTACTTAACGCCGCTTCAAGAGAGGCCAATACACGCTTACGATGGTCATCTGAAATCATATCGATAAAATCAATGATGATGATCCCGCCAAGATTACGCAGTCTCAGCTGGCGCGCAATGGCTTGAGTGGCTTCAACATTGGTATTAAAAATCGTTTCTTCGAGATTTCGACGCCCAACAAAAGCCCCAGTATTGATGTCCACGGTGGTCATCGCCTCAGTTTGATCAATGATCAAGTAGCCACCCGATTTGAGCTCAACTTTTCGTTCTAACGAACGCTGAATCTCATTCTCGGTGTCATACATATCAAAAATCGGCTTATCGCCTTCATACAAGCTTAATTTATCGGTCAGTTCAGGGACGTATTCAGAGGTAAATTCAAGCAAATTATCGAATTCTGTTCGCGAATCGACCAAAATTTTGGTTAACTCAGTACCAACAAAATCACGCAAAATTCGTTGCGCTAGGCCCAGCTCACCATACAACGTGGTACGCGTTTTGTATTTCGCACGCCGCTCCATGATTTTGGTCCATAGCCGTTTTAAAAACGCAGCATCTTGTGCTAACTCTTTTTCATTCGCCCCTTCGGCTGCGGTACGAATAATAAAGCCGCCATGTTCATCACAATATTGACCGACGACACTTTTTAAACGATTTCGCTCTCGCTCACTTTCAATGCGTTGCGAAACACCGACATGAATGGCACCCGGCATATAAACCAAATAACGAGAAGGAAGCGTGATATCCGTGGTTAAACGAGCGCCTTTGGTGCCTAATGGATCTTTCACCACTTGCACCACAATATCTTGCCCTTGACGCACGAGCTCAGAAATGTCGCGCACCTTAAACTGTTGCTTCTCATTCTCAGCAACACATTCCGTGTGGGGCACAATATCAGAGGCGTGCAAAAATGCCGCTTTATCTAAACCAATATCAACAAACGCCGCCTGCATACCGGGCAAGACACGACTGACTTTACCTTTATAAATATTTCCGACAATACCACGTTTGGCTTCGCGTTCTATGTGGATCTCTTGCAGTACTCCACCTTCAATCATCGCTACCCGAGTTTCACTTGGGGTAACGTTTAACAACAACTCCGCACTCATGAGCGCACCTCAATGATGTAAGTTATAAAAATTCGTGCAAGAGCTGGTCCGTTTCATAAAGAGGCAAGCCAACCACGGCGTAATAACTGCCTTCTATTCGAGTGACAAAGCGTCCCCCTAATCCTTGAATGGCATAACTGCCCGCTTTATCGCAAGGCTCACCCGTTTGCCAATAATGCTCAATCTCTTGTTCAGATAATGCTTTAAACCACACCTCGGTAGTGACCAGTATCGAGCGCTGGCGATCAGCACTGACCACCGTTACCGCGGTCATCACTTGATGGCTAGTATTAGAGAGCTGTAACAGCATGCGTCGAGCATCAGCAAAATCTTGCGGTTTTTCCAGCACTTGTTCATTCAAGACAACAATCGTATCCGATCCGAGTACAACCGCGTCTGAGTTAACCATCGCCAACCCTGCGCGTGCTTTATCCTCAGAGAGACGTAACACATAATCTTGGGCAGATTCTTCTGTTTGACGCTGTTCTTGCACATTAGGCACGACAATATCAAAATCGTACCCCAACTGAGCCAATAGCTCACGTCGCCTCGGAGAACCTGAGGCGAGCAGTAATTTTTTATGGTTCATTTTATATTCCAATGGCGACGAATACGGCGCAGTAATAAAAACATCCATGGCCAAAGTATACAGCTAATCACGCCACTCCAGAGTGACAAAGGGTTAAAAGTGACATCTTGTATTAAAAACTCACCACAAAAAATCAGTACCTCTAACCCCATCGCTAATAAAGCAATCACAATCGCTTGCTGCCAGAGTGCCATATTACGCAGTAATAAAAAGTTAACCGCGACAAGGTAAATCACGATGGACATCATCATGCCACGAATGCCGAGTGTGGAGCCGAGTAAAAGATCCCACAACAAGCCCATGATAAATGCAGTACCGACATTAACCCGATGAGGTAAGGCCATTACCCAATAGCAGATCACTAACAGCAACCAAGAAGGACGCAGTAGATCTAATGTCCCCGGCCAAGGGATCGTTTGTACAATTAGCGCTAATAAAAATGAGCCCCAAATCACTAAGCGGCTTGACCAATCATTGCGAGCCATGTCGTGCCTCCTTAAGCATATGTTGAGGCGTGGCTTGTAATACCTTTTGCTGCCGATCTTCATTCGGCCAAATCAACAGTAAATAACGCAAACGGGTAAAATCAACTACCGGAGTGGCTTTGATCACGGCAAATTCACGTCGAGTATCTTTATCTACCTCAGCAATATAAGCCACCGGATAACCTTCTGGGTAAATCCCTCCCAATCCAGACGTCACTAACATATCTCCTACGTTCATATCCGTACTGGTGGCAATGTGCTCAAGTTGAATCTCATCCGTTTGTCCATTACCGGAAGCAATCACACGAATATCGTTACGAATATTTTGCACGGGTATGGCGCTATTAGGGTCGATTAATAGTAGAACTCGGCTATTATGTGCGGCGACAAACGTCACCTGACCGACAATCCCTTTTTCATTAATGACTGGTTGACCTTCATAAACGCCATCCACTCGACCTTTATCGATCACGACTTGATGACGATAAGGTGAGGTATCGACCCCCATCACCTCAGCAACCACTTTTTTCTCATCACGGACAAAAGACGACCCAAGTAACTTACGCAGACGTTGGTTCTCTTCACGATATTGATCCAACAAAATGAGATCACTTTTCAAGATCAATACTTCACGTTTTAAACCATGATTACTCTCCATCAGTTGCTGACGAGAGCTGAATCGATCATAGAAACCATCAAACATACTGCGCGGTAAATCAGCAGCGTATTGAATCGGCGCCACAGCACTGTTTAAGAGAAAACGGACCTGAGAGAAGGCATCTAAACGACTGTCAGCCAGCATTAAGCTGGCTGAAGCGATCACGGCGAAAAAGAGACGTTGCTGTAAAGAGGGTCCTCGACCAAATATAGGCTTCATGTTAAATAATCCCAAATGTTGATTCAGGCATCAGGCGACACCTGTACCCAAACAACTTGGCGTTGCAGCAAGGCGACAGGTAGACAAACCCCAACGCATAGGTAAACACTATGTGTTGGGGTCTACTAACTTAGCCAATACCACTAACGCTGCAAGCAGATAGGGCATTATTCGCCATTACTCATCACTGAACAGATCGCCGCCGTGCATATCAATCATTTCTAATGCTTTACCGCCACCACGAGCAACACAGGTCAACGGATCATCAGCGATCACCACAGGAATACCCGTCTCTTCGGTCAATAAACGATCGAGCTCTTTCAGTAGTGCGCCACCACCGGTCAGTACCATGCCATTCTCAGAGATATCTGAAGCCAGCTCTGGTGGACACTGCTCTAAAGCGACCATTACTGCAGAAACAATTCCACTTAGCGGCTCTTGTAGGGCTTCGAGAATTTCATTGGAATTAAGGGTAAAACTCCGCGGAACCCCTTCCGCTAAGTTTCGACCACGCACTTCAATTTCAAGCACTTGATCGCCAGGATAGGCAGAACCAATTTCATGTTTGATTCTTTCTGCGGTTGCTTCACCAATCAAACTGCCGTAATTACGACGCACATAATTAATGATCGCTTCATCAAAACGGTCACCACCGATACGCACGGAAGAAGAATAAACAACGCCGTTTAGCGAGATAACCGCCACTTCGGTAGTACCACCACCGATATCGATCACCATTGAACCGGTTGGCTCAGAAACACGAAGACCAGCACCGATCGCCGCCGCCATTGGCTCATCAATCAAATAGACTTCACGAGCACCAGCGCCAAGCGCTGATTCACGAATCGCGCGGCGCTCAACTTGAGTCGACCCACAAGGCACACAAACCAAAACGCGAGGGCTTGGTTTTAATACGCTGTTGTCATGCACTTGACGAATAAAATGCTGTAGCATTTTCTCGGTTACATAAAAATCAGCAATTACGCCATCTTTCATTGGACGAATGGCAGAGATATTACCCGGCGTACGGCCAAGCATTTGTTTAGCAGCATGGCCGACAGCAGCCACAGTTTTACCACCGCGCCCTTTATCTTGGCGGATGGCAACAACAGAAGGTTCATTAAGGACAATCCCTTGACCTTTTACATAAATAAGCGTGTTGGCAGTACCTAAATCTATTGATAGGTCATTGGAAAACATGCCACGAAGTTTCTTAAACATAATCTTCGTTCGTCCTGCAAGGTGAATAAAATGAAAATTGCACTAAATGTACCAACGCCTTGCAATCACAGCAAGGCGTTGATCCATAAACATGAAGGAAAACCCATAATTTCTGACCATTCCCTAACTTAAGCATCGATCTGAGCGACAATAAGTCGCTTAATTGGTCTCACGCCACCAAATAACTCGGTCATTGCCTCGATATAAGCCAAATTGAACTTGCCCTTGTGTGGAATCTTTAAAGTAATATTGCCAAGGCTGATCTTCTAAGGTTTTTTCATCGTCAGGTTCAGCTAGCCACATTAGATTGTGCGTATCAAGGTTCAACATAGTATCAATTACACCACGCACACCAGCACCGGGGGCACTAAAGCGGACAATACGTTTACCTTGAGCAAAATTACCAGCAGTATGCTCAGCTAATACTTGCGGCGGAACAGCACTACCCTCAGTCACTACTACATAATCGTCCGATTGCAATATAAAACCAGTAATCGCAGGCAATGCAGTACAATTATCTTCAGTGGTACGAACAAAACCATTACTGGTGTAGCGCTCTACATAGATCGGTTGCTCTAAGCCTTGCGTTTCCGGGCCAAACACATCTTCAATGGTTAAGCGTCCCCAATACAGTGGCATGGTTTGGTCGATATTTTCAAAGGTGTAACCTAAGCAATCCTCTGAGTAAGACGTCCGATAACAGACATCATCACTGTCTCTTAGATCATTGATTGACAATTGTAAGTTAAAGTCTGCATTAAACGGAACCATAGGATCTATCGGTTTTTGATAACGAAGCTGCTCATCATTAAGTATTACACCACTACCCAACGATGGTTGACGAATAACATTAGCATTAAGACTGACTTTCTCGACGGTTAAGCTATTAATATTATTAATATATTCTCGGTTTTCCCAATCATTATCATAGCGCCACCAATCGCCAATTAAATAATTAAGCGTATCCGAGCCACTACCTGATTTGGGCCGTAAATAGAGGCCTGGATTGTTCGCATAACCAAACGGTTGGCCTAGGTAGGTAAAAGGTTGACCGCCTGTCGAACACGCAGCAGTCAATGTAACCGTCATGGGTGAGACAGCAAAATAAGCTGGGATAAAGCGGCCTATTGGGCCGGAAGGCACAACGTCTATCTCTAACCCTTCCTCCACTAAATTGATAGGTGGTAGTTCGGGTAGCCAATAGTAAGTTGGCGGTTTCACTGAAAATTGAAACACGCCAACTTCATTAATATTACGCCAGATGGTCGTAATATCACCTAGTTGATGGTCGTAGCTAGGATTATTAAGTTGACCATCTCGACCGCCTAGTTCAATTTTTGCTGGAGCAACAACGTCATTGGTCAGCTCTAAACCTTGGTACTCAAAGTTACTTATTGGTAAATGATCATTATTGGATGAATAAGCAATAGGAGAGATGGTTAACTTAAAATCTTCACCAGAACGTGCAAATATTGGGCAGTTAATATAGTCATTATCACATAATTCATTTTCACCATCGTAATTCTCAGCACGTACAATTAAAGCTTTAGGTACACGAATAAAATTAGCTTGTCCCTCCAAAAGCAAGTCTTGCTCATCACCGCTGCCATTAAAACGAGCATGGAAATCTAAGCTCCCCGCTTCGCGATAGGTAAGTTCAAATTCGGCTTGACCATTTTGATCAAAATACAGGCTAAGATGACTCGGGGCTGCGATATTATTGCTAATCGGTGAACCATCCACGACAACATTCATTGCTAAAAACCCTGGTCCTCCTGAAGGGGTAATATATTCACTCCACAATGCGACCTCTTTAGATACATCACCAAAACTGGGGATACATTGTTCAGGGTTATCTCCTTTACTCAATGCAGTAATAGTTCCAGTAACTAATTGATTGGCATAGGCATGAGGAACATCGATAATGAAGCCACTATCAGAAAAATTAATGTAACAATTATCTACTGAATAAGCACCACCACTACGACGACAGAGCGTTGGATTGGAGCCAGAAACACCCACATTGACTCGCTTTGTAGGCTTAATACTATTTTTTCTTAAGTGAGCAATACCTACTCCATCGGTTAGTGACAAGTTTGCTCCATTTACCCAACCACCGGTCGCACTCGGTGGTGAAGCAGGCATTAAAAAAGCGGTCACAGGATCGGTAAATTTTTCACTACAGTTACTATTAGCACAAGCGGTTACTGTCACTTCAGATGCTTTACAGGTTACCCCTTGAATGGGTAAATCCATCCGAAAATGGTTAATTTTCAAGATTGGCCTAGTACCACAAGCATTATCAGGTACTGTTCTATACTGACAAACTCCAGTAACAGTGCTGCCTCCATTTACATTAACCGTACCCCAATCAGGTCGTCCTGCAGTAACATTTCCCAATATATAAGATTTATTATTTAAAGTTACTTGGTTATTAGTACTAGTAATATCTCCTGTTACAAAACTGTTGTCCGTAATAATATTACCATTAGCAGAAAGATCACCAACAACATTAGTTTCGGTAATAACAATACCATTATTTGATGTCGTAACATCTCCTTTTAATTCAGAATTCGTGACTTTTATATCTCCGTTAGCAGTTAAACTACCGACTATATCAGAGTCTAATACTGTTATAGCATTATGCGGTGTTGTGATATTTCCAGACACATTTGCTCTAGTCACCATAATATTACCATTGGCGGTTAAACTGCCCGTAATGGTGGAGTCGGTAACCGTCAAGGAGTTATTTGGTGTTTCAATACTTCCACTGACAGACGAGTTATCAATTATAATATTGCCATTCGCAAATACCGCACCTTGAACACTGGTGTTTTCAAGTGTAATGCCATGATTATTGGAGCGAACATCGCCACCCATACTTCCCCCTTGAACGTCAATCGCTCCTCCTGTGGTAATTGAGCCTTGTACATTGACATTGTTGAACGTGACTGGAGTATTAGTAGCTTGATAGCTGCCAAAAAGATGATTGTTACTCCCTTGCCAACTTGTTGCACCATAAGAAGAAACCAAATCCACAACCGTCGTGGACAAGCCAATTATATTGCTACCCGCGAAGCTAAAACCAGCATCCGCCAATAAAATCGCTTGTGAGGTAGCAGTGATGTTATCTCCAGATGAGAGGGAGACAGAGCCATTAGCACAGCGGTAAGTGCGTATGCCATCTGAGACACTTTGCAGCCAATTGTTGCTGCTACACGTGGGTAAATCTGCACTGGTAGCGCCTGAGGAAAGCAGATAATCTCTTGCAACGGAAGAAAAGGAAGCCAGTAAAACCAGCAAAGCAAATACAATTCTACTCATCACCCCTCACCCCCACTTGAATTGTCCGTTGCCATGACCAGCCGCCACTGCTGCATTGTCCGTCGCTGGTAATTTGCAGTACCGTTTGCTGATTATCTAACACACCGATATATTCACAGCTGATTTGCGCCGAACATTGCGCTAAGCCTTCACCCTGAAACTCAATGTTACGTGCAACAGGGGAATAATCCGGTGTTGGAAGCTGAGCTTGTGATTCAGCTGCGCGACAGCTACTTTGTGCATTCTCTTGATAATAGCGGCTAATGGCGATTTCTGCTGCCGAACGGGCGGCCATTTCGGCGCGAGTGCCCATCACCATAGACACCAACTGCTGACTATTACGTTGTTGATTACGATTAGCGACCGCAGCGACAAAGCCGACCACGACGATGATAAAAATAACGATCACCAAGCCGCTGCCTTGCTGGCTACGGCGTGTTGTAGATAAGCGCATCATGATCAAACCTCACCTCTTCACCGCGATCAGCAAAGGTTAACTCAATTTTAATTAGGCCATTACGTTGTAAACTAGGAGCATCAACCATAAAGTTAGCCCTACTAATATTCTCAGCCATCAATACTACCCCAGAGCCCAATTGAGCTGGCGCTAATTGACTGCGAGTTAATGGATAGCCTTGATAGCGATAGATTCGTTGTTCACTACTGATGTAACAATAGGCCACGGGATCACGATACAGATACACCCGCCTTGCTGGCGATTGCAGAGAAAATAAGGTTTGACGGGTAAGTGGAACTTCAATTTCCGCTCTGTTTTCAGTAGTGATTGATACGTCATTCGCTAACTGAGCGACTTGCCTTGGCGGGGCAGGAGCGCTTAACGACTGGCGTAGCGACTGCGCTTGGGTTGGAAACACCACCAGTCGATCCCCTTGCAGCAGGTTCTGTTTTTTGAGAGGTAAAAATTTCAGCTGGTTAGTGTTATTGGCTAATTGGCTATAAATGCCGCTATTAATGATCGGCAAAAACTCAATGCAGTTATTCTCGACGATGACACTATTGGGCACCGCCTCACGAATTTCTCGGCTTAAGCGCTCGGTAATAAATCGCCCTTGTTGAATAAGCGCTTCACGAGACGAACTGGTCGCCGCAATACCCATCGCTTGACCGGCGACATTGCCCAAAAACAGGCCAACAATGCCAAGTAAAATAATCGCAATCACCATTTCCATTAAAGTAAAACCACGCGCCATCAGTAGTTCCCCTTAATCGCGGCAAACGGGTAGCGATTGCCTTGTGAATAAATAATCACCACCTCGATGCGTTTATAATGGCTGAGCTGATTAGCATTAACGCCAGTAAACTGACCACTATTATCTTGCTCATAAAAGACCTTAATGGTAACCGTAAAATTGCGATAACTGCTGTCGAGGGTTTGACCAAGCACATCTTGAATCGGTCTAGGTGGCTCCCCAGTGATAAAATCATCGACGTCGTTAAACAATGTTCGACCGTTTTCAGCTGCATCAGGCCCAAGTGAATCAGGCTCGGTGCAAAGCTGCTCAAATGGCTGTAAAGGGCCAATGAGTAAACACTCCGGCAAACCACCATTAGGGCCAGATTTTTGATCAAACTGACGCCCCAAAATTTCATCTAATACTGCTCTGCCCAACTCAGCGGCTTTGACCGCAATCACCTGCTCGGCGCTCTGCTGCGAGCGCGGGTAAAGCGCCGCCGCTAAGCCAGTGATGGCAATTGCGGTGATGGTGATGACAATGATCATTTCCACCAGGGTAAAACCACGCGTTCGGTTAATTGGCTTAACAGGCATAGATATAGCCCTCAGTATTAATGCATACTTGGCGCTGATCGCTTGCACTGGAAATGGTTACGGTACAGGGTGAAGCGCTGCATTGATCGGCGCGACCAAGGGAGTCAAAATCAAGATAACCGTTAGGTGGAGAAAAGCTTAACAACACACCACTCGGAGCTTCCACCCAAGAGACATCGTTATCGACAGCAGCAAAAGCAGCTCCGCAATTACCTGCTTCAGCCTGTGGTGATATTTGACCAGCTTGGTTAGCAGTGACTAACCAGCGATTACAATAGCCTGAGCGCTGCATGGCGCGGTTTTGGGTTAAGCGCAGTGAGGCAAGAATTTCTTGTTGAGTGGTGAGCGCCGCGACCGAACTGGTACCCGAATAACGGCTCGCCGCATAGGCAGACAGAATACCGAGCAAGAGAATAACCACGATCAGCTCGACTAAGGTAAAACCCAATGTTCGACTGAGTGATGGAGTCATCGTTGTCTCACCGGGGGATATATTAATAAAGTTACGTAACGATGGCTATTAAGCAGCTTATTACATGCTGCTTAATAGCTCATTTCCCAACAATTATTTACAAGGATTAATAGTAATAGTAGGTTCGGAGAAAGATACTGCTGGAGTCACAGAATAACTTACAAAGCACTTAGTAGTATCATTTACACCAGATTTAAAACTATAAGAAATAGAGGTATCACTACTTGAAACAACATTCCAATCGCCACCATCACCAAGTCCAGTAACAACTCGACCAATACCTGTTTCACTGGCTGCGGGATAGCCCCAAACTAAGCTAACATTACCACTGGATATACCATCGATTGAAATTGACGCTGATGCGCTCGCATCTTGACCAGATATAGCAGCACGACCATAAACTATCCCTGCCGCCCCTTGCATTGCACCTTTTAGGCCTTGTAGCGAAGCGTCACGCGCATCACCTTGTAAGTTTAAAAATCGTGGAGCTGCCGTTACGGCGAGGATGCCCAAAATTACGATCACCACCACCAATTCAATTAGGGTAAAACCGCCTTGTTTTTTCATTATGACTCTCTCTCTATTCTTGATTTAATTAACAATTCATGATCGGGTTAATTTAAGGTCACCGTCACTCGTCCGGTAGTAATTTCATACACAAATTGGTGTGCGGTTTTTCCCTCTTGCTGGATATAAACGCACTGCCACTCTGCACTATTCGCTCGCGCGAGATAACGCAAATTATTACTTTCCCCCGCCTGAGACGCGCTGGCCACTGGCGGTGGGTTTTGTAATAAATTTTCCATCAAATCGACACAGATTTGATCGGTTAAGCCGGAAGGAAAGCTGCCGTTATTATTCACCGCGATTGGGTAACCATCTCGAAACCCCGTTGCATTACCGCTGCTGTCTTGGGCACGCGTGAGCCAAAACTGCACGCCATCGTAATCAATACTGTTTTGATTTTGCTCACCGGAGGCGACACTCGGTCGCGATTTGGCTTCCCATTGCGCTCTGGCAGATAACACCCCAGTCGCAAAGCCACCGGCAACGCCTTCAATACTGGCTTTTTTCGCTTCATCAGTCACATCAAGAAATTTCGGTAATGCCGCGACGGCTAATAGGCCAATGATCACAATGACAATCACTAACTCAACCAGAGAGAATCCCTGCTCTGATGGTTGCGTTATATGCTGCCGATGATACAAATTAGGCATCGTCGTGAAAGGGGTAATTTGCATCGATGACCTCTGTAATACTTTACCTATGATGATGATTATAGAATGAAATACAGTAATAAACTGTGCTGAACAGATAAATTTTTACATCGTCTTAAAAATAAGACTAATGATAACGCACGTTAATTTCATCAGCGCAGGATAATATTAACCTTTCAGAGCATCGAGCATGCCCCACATTGGTAAGAAAATACCAAGGGCAAGCACCAACACCATGCCAGCGACTAAGGTTAATAAAATGGGTTCAATTCGTGCGGTGAGGGTTTTTAATTCATAATCGACTTCACGATCATAAAAATCAGCCACTTCAAGTAATAACTCATCAATCCGGCCCGTTTCTTCCCCCACCGCAATCATCTGTAGCACTAACGGAGTAAAAATATTGGCATTGGCCGCGGTCACTGAGACACTGGTCCCCGCTTCGATCTCACTTTTCATTTTTAGAATCCGATTCTCTAAAAACTTATTTTCCAACGCTTCAGCCGATAAAGAGAGCGACTGGTTGAGCGGTACCCCCGCTTTAAGCATTAAGGAAAAAGTGCGAGAAAAACGGGCTAATTGTGCGCGATTAACAATTCCACCAACAATCGGCATCCGTAAACGAAATTTATCCCACGTTTCAGCGCCACGACGAGTATTGATCCACGTCCGGAATGCAAACAATAAGGCAACTATCGCTCCTATCATCACCATCCAGTAATTAACAAAAAAATTCGACATGCCGATTAAAATTCGCGTCGGTAACGGCAGCTCAACCCCGAAACGACTGAACATGGTGGTAAATTGTGGGATCACTTTTAGGTTAAGAATAAACATCGCCAAGGTGATAAAACTGATCACAAAGGTTGGATAACGCATGGCGGTTTTAATTCGTTTACGGGTTTCCACTTCCTGCTCATAGTAATTCGCTAACTGCAGCAAAGCCTGATCCAGACGACCGGTATTTTCCCCAACATTGATCATTGAGACAAACAGCGGGCTGAAAACTCGACTGTGCATTTGCATTGCCGCCGATAAACTGCGGCCATTGGTCAGTTCTCGGCCAACTTCTTCTAATGCTCGCTGTAACTGCTTATTGGAACAATTTTGAGTTAAGCCACGCATCGAGCGCAAAATCGGCACTCCCGCTTTCGTTAGGCTATAAAGCTGACGACAGAAAATCACCAGAACCTCAAGCGGCAGCGAAGGCATAAACCACGCTTGCCAATCAATCGACGGAGTTTGACTGGATGATTTAGCAGTGATCGCTGTCGGAATAATGCCTTTACTGAGCAAGCTTTCGGCGGCCAAATTTTCTGTTGCCGCTTCAACGGTGCCCGAAGCTTTACTGCCATCAGCATGTCGTCCGGTATAGTGGTATCTCGGCATAATCTACTCTGCCTCCTAGAGATGAATCGGCTGATTAAGGCCGGAAATATCCCCTTCACCCAGCGCCATCACTTCATCTAAACTCACAATGCCTTGCAAAGCCAGATCCATCGCGGAAGCTAATAAAGGCTTGTATCCCGCTGAAGCGCGAGCCGCTTCAGCAAAGCCTACTGCGTCGTTTGAGCGCAAAGCATCCATCATATGCGCTTCGAGTTCCAACATTTCAAACACCCCGATCCGTCCTCGGTATCCGGTTAGGTTGCAGCTTTGACAGCCTCGCCCACGCACAAAGGTTGCCGACACTTGGTTAGGAAAACGTACATTCAACCATTGCTGGCGAGCATCATCGAGAGTCTCTTCGGTTTTGCAATCTGGGCAAACTTTACGGATCAGACGCTGCGCGACCACGGCACGCACAGCACTGGCGACGAGGTAACCGGGAGCGCCCATATCAATCAAGCGTAATGCACTATCGATCGCATCATTGGTATGCAGCGTGCTTAACACTAAGTGACCGGTTAACGAGGCACGTAAACCGATTTCGACCGTTTCTTGGTCACGCATCTCACCGACCAAAATAATGTCTGGGTCTTGACGTAAAAATGTTCGCAGTAAGGTTGAAAAATCTAAGCCAATTTTAGGATTCACTTGCACTTGATTGAGGCGAGGAATGCGATACTCAACCGGGTCTTCTGCCGTGAGGATCTTTTTACCCGCTTCATTAAGTTCCGATAATGCACCATACAAGGTGGTGGTTTTACCCGACCCTGTCGGGCCGGTGACTAAAATCATTCCGTAAGAGCGTTTGAGTTGCTTACGTAAGCGCAGGAGTAAATCCTCTGGTAAACCAGATTCTTCCAGTTTACGTACGCCACTGGTTTGGTTAAGCAAGCGCATCACCACCGATTCGCCATATTGCACAGGCATGGTCGATAAGCGAATATCCACCGATTGCCCCTTGGCACGAATATTAAATCGCCCATCTTGCGGTAGGCGTTTTTCGGAGATATCTAAATTGGCCATCAGTTTAAGACGTAGAACTAAGGCTGAGGCGATATTGACTTCATTAAGTAGGGTTTCATGTAATACCCCATCAATTCGCTGCCGAATGCGCAAAATATTGGCATCGGGCTCAATATGAATATCGGATGCGCCAACTTGAATCGCATCTTCAAACAGTGAATTGATCAGTTTAACTACCGTGACATCTTCGGTTTCCTCACCGGAAATGGCGTAATCAAACGCGTCATTTTCTTGATGTTCTGCTTGCAAACGTTCAGCAAATGAAGCGATTTCTTTCGTACGACGATAGTAGCGATCAAACGCTTCAACCAATTGCTTTTCTGGCGCAATCGCAAACTCAAATTGATAGTCAGACAATTGATTGAGTAATGATTCTTGTGCAAAGAGATCCGCAGGATCACTCATAACCACTCGCAATAGATTGCCTTGCTTGCTCATTACCAAGGCCCGTAAACGCCGCGCATGAACTTCAGGGAGGATTTGTACTGCATCAATGTCAACATGAGCGCGATTAAGATCAATCAGTGGAATAAACAGTTGCTGAGATAAAAAGCTAAGCATTTGTTGCTCGGTTACAAAACCAAGCTCAATTAAGGTAGCGCCTAATTTACTGCCTGTCTGCTTTTGGGCCGCCAGTGCTTGTTGCACTTGTTGCTCAGTAATGATCCCTTCTTCAACCAAGAGATCCCCAAGACGCTTTCTAAGTTTAATTTGCAAGATTCGTCTCCTCGCTATGAGTCAGCGCTTGTAAACGTTCACGAATAAACTGGTGAGATTGAGAGGATAACCCGACATGGTTCAATGCTTGTTGATAAGCGTACTTCGCTTCGCTCCATTGCGCTAAACGCTCTTGAGTAATCGCCAAGCCTAGCCACCAGCGTCCATTGCTCGGTTCTTGCTCTGCCAACAATCGATAACTCTGCAAAGCGATATCATCGACTCGATTGCGCTGAGCAACTGCCGCTCGCAGCGATAAATACTCAATCGATGGGTTAGCGGGTAAATACGCGAGTGGAGTCAGCGCCGCTTGACTTTGATCTTCTTTGAGTAGCATTCGAGCAAGCGCAATGCGTAACGTTTCTCCCTCATGATTGAGTTGCATCCCACGTTGCAACAAATCAAACGCTTTTCTTAATTCACCTTTACCATAATACAGTGCAGCCAACTGTTGACGCACTCCTTCATCTAAAGGGGTGTGACGTAACGCTTCACTGTAACCATTCACGGCTTGGTTAAAATCATTATGTGCCAGCGCTCGCTCCGCGCGAGCTACGGCTTTATGGGCTAATTGCTCTGGCGTGAGCTGTACCGATTCAATCGACATCTGAGCAACGGCGATGTCGGGAACATTCGTAACCGTCGTGGCTGGCGCTTGTGCTGTTTTTACTCCGCTCAGCGCGGGCACACTGCGCTCTTGCAAAGCCGCTAAAGGAGCGATTGGAGCAGAAACCGTCTGCGACGCTGAATCAGATTGAGAAACCTCTGGCGATACCGTTCGCGTAGCCGAAGCCACCCGATACACAGGAACCGCGGGCATCTGAGTATTTTGAGTCGGTGAAGACGGCATCGAGACTTCAAGATGATTCTCAGTCAGCCTAGGGGAAGCGGTGACCGACAGCGAATGTTGGCCATTAGAGGCATCTAACGAGGTCGCTTGCCAAGAAACGGCCCACCCACCGACAGCAACACTCACCGCAAAACCCGCCAGTGCCCATACCCAAGCTGGACGAGAAGCGACAGGAGCGACCTTAGCTCGCTCTATACCCGCTAAACCATTCGGTTGCTTAGCCACCAATTGCGATAACGCTTTATTAATCACACTCATTGCTGACTCCATCCCCAAAACAGCGGGGTTTTAAATTTAGGCTTACAAGTATCAAACGTATCATGAATCGCATCAAATACATGGCCATTGGAAACCGAAGGTTGTTGAGCATAAAACGCTAATAATAAGGCCTTATGGCTTACCTGATTTAATAAACGAGGAATGCCGTGACAGGCTTTCCATAACGCTTTTTTCTGTCGGCGAGAAAATAATGGCTGCTGGCAACCCGATTTTAATAAACGGTTATCAATATAAGCGATTGACTCGGCCAACGATAACGGTCGCAAGTGAGCGCTAAAGGTGATCCGCTGACGAAATTGCCTTAAATGATGTTCTGCCAATCGACGATCAAGTTCGGGTTGTCCCAGTAAAACAATTTGTAACAGCTTACTCTGTTCAGTTTCTAAATTGCCCAGCAATCTTAAGGTTTCGAGCCCTTCATCTTGTAAAGCCTGAGCTTCATCCACAATAACCACTACTCGTTGCCCTTGTTGATGGCACGCCAATAACCGAGTTTGGATAGCTTCAATCAGTTGCAACTCTGGCACGTCAGGCAATTGCAATTCATTGGCAATAGCGCGGCGTAATTCCGCGCCGGTTAACAGCGGATTCGGCAAATAGAGCCAAAGGATCTCGTCACTCATATGGGTCAATAGCATCCGACAAACCATGGTCTTTCCTGTGCCGACTTCTCCGGTCACTTTGACGATCCCTTCTCCCATCGTCAACGCACCACTGACGGTTTGAATCGCTTCATAGTGAGGTGCCAGCCCCAAAAACAACTGCGTATCTGGGGTGAGATGAAACGGTAGCTGCTCAAAACCAAAGTGTGCTAAATACACGGCTGATTTATCTCCCCGATGAACACGACGTGTGACGACCAACCACTATTGGGAATCAGGAAACCATTCTTGCAATAAGTCTCGTGAACGTTCTAACTCTTTTTGCCACGTATTGACCCCAACGACTGTCGGCTTGAGTAAAATCACCAACTCCGTTTTTTGGGTCACATTGGAGGTTTGGCGGAACAGATGCCCCAACAGTGGTATGTCACCAAAAAACGGCACCTTAGAGGTTTGATTCATGGTATTCGATTTCATTAACCCACCAATCACGACCACATCGCCATCTTGTGCTCGAATCACCGAATCAGACTCACGAATTGAGCTACGCGCTAACGGTAAAGTGATGGTTCGATCATTAAATTGCACAGATTTCTTCTGCTCTTCCACTTCAATCACCGAAGGGTGAACATGCAAAAAGACATACCCATCATCGTCAATTTGCGGCGTCACATCGAGTGAGATACCCGAGAAAAATGGGGTTAATTGAATATTGGGAGCGACGTTGGCGTTATCACCAGTACCGACTTCACTAGTCAGGTCAGTCACATAATATTCATCGGTGCCGACTTTAATCACTGCTTTTTGGTTATTGGCAGCCGTGACTCGCGGGCTAGACAGAACATTAAGATCGCCTTGCGTAGCCATAAAGTTTAACACGGCATCAAAACTACCGCTTTGGATCACCAAATTAGTCTGTCCTCCCAATAAAGTACCAATCGCGTCCATCCCCGGTAAACGGGGCGTAGGTGCAGGAATAACCCCCTGACCTAGCTGATAATTAGTCCCATTAGATGAAAAAGTTTTTGACCAATTGATCCCTTGTTGGAAACCATCATTTAATGTCACTTCAAGAATTTTCGCTTCAAGGATCACTTGACGCTGAATCCGTAAATGAGACATATCGAGAAACTGGCGAACCTCACGAATTTCGTCTGGGTAAGCGCGCACGGTGATCACTGACGCTTGTGGTGTGACCATTACACTCTGACCACTGCCCGACCCAATTAATCGACCAATGGTACTTTCTAATTGCTGCCAAAAATTACTTTCACTGATGGTTTCAATTTCCGTTCCCCCACGGGAAGCATTATTATTGCTTGAACCGGTATTATTACTTGAATTGTTGGATGAAGTCGGGTTAGTCACCGTTCCGGTACTGATTGACGTAATGGAGCGTCCACTACGCTGAAATTGCAAATAATCCACCGGTATAGTGACCGTTCTTAACCCAGCAGGATAAACTTGTAGCACTCTGCCGACTTTTTCGACTTCAAAACCATACAAATCTCGCACCACCGCCAGCACTTCATCTAAAGTCACATTGCTTAGGTTCAAGGTAATCTGCCCAGAAACCGCAGGATGAATGGCGACGCTGTAGTCACTGCCTTTAACCAAACTAGTGAAAAAAGCGGCGGCATCAACTTGGTTAGCTTGCACTCGAAAACGAGCAATATGCAGCGGCTGCTCACGGCTTCTGTCGACTAACTCAGGCATTAAATCTGCTTCAACAGAGGCGGGTAACTGTTGTAGTTGGCGACTATTGGCCTCATTAATTGCTTCGTTCAAGGCTTGCTTTATTTCCACCGGATCTCGGTGCCCCATAGCGCAACCCGCTAAAGTGGTAACCATTACTGCGATAACAACTTGACGCATCATTTTTATACCCTACTCTTTGATATCCAGCGAAAATAACTGCAGTTGCCAAGTCTGCTGCCCTTTAGTTAACGTCACCTGCTCCTCACTGACTTGCTTAACCCGATAGCCATCGATCTCATCGCCTGCAGACAATACTTGTTGATTAAGCGTTGCGTAACAAGCTTGCTGGCAAACAATGCTCTGCAATTCAGGCAATGCCGTGGTCACGGATGATACCGCACCAGCGTTAGAGGAACGTCCTCCGAGAGGCGCTGTCGGATCTTGGGCGGCGATGGCACAAGAGCTCATCAACACCATCAGTATTGCGCTATATTGAATGTTAGCCACCGATGAACTCCTTCTGCGTACCGAGCGTGTACACTTCAAGTAACAGTCTCGCTTGTGGATGCTCGCCTACTTGATAGTGAAAACGTCGCCAATAATAACGAACCGGTAAGTTCTCTAACGCCTGTAAATAATCACGAATCGCAAAATAGCTACCTGTTAGTTCGATACGCACCGGATGAACAAAGTAGCGTTCGGCCCCCACCACAGGTTCTTGGAGAGCAATCGGCTCTGCGGGTAATGAAATTAAACTTTCCAATTTCAATCGCTGGCTTTTTTCTAACACTTCCTGCAATAGTGAGGCCATTTGTGACGGAGAAACTAAGCTGCCGACTTTTTCCGCTAACTGCTCTGTTAATTGATGGTGATAAGCTTGTAATTGAGCGAGCTCAATGTCGATATCCGCATCCGGATTGGTACTGAGTTGATGTTGTAACTGTTGGATAGTGTTTTGCATACTTTGCTGATGAGTTTGCAAACTCATCAAACGATTGGTTTGCATTTGATACTGAGCAAGCAAAGGATCAACCAGCCAAGTTTGTATCGATAATACAATGATCACCAATCCACACAGACTGATAAGTCCCTTTTCGCTGTTTTTTCGCTCAGCAAATAGATGGCTGAGCGTTTGCCAATATTGACTCATTATCTCGCTCCTTGCTGAGTTTTCAGTTCAAATGTCACCAGATCTTGCTCATTGCGCCCCATGGTTAAACGTTCAAAATTACGGCCGACTAACGGCGTTTGCTGCTTAAATTTACCGATCCAGTACGGGATAACTTTAGCTTCGGTAGCTAAGCCTTGAATATCTAACCGATTGGGAGAAATCTCGATATGAGTCAGCGAAATATCACGATGAGCGACGCTCGCTAACGCGTTCATGATTCCTGAGTAACCTTCTTGCTGGCTGTGTGTAAATTGATCCATTGCGCTTAGCGAAGCTTGCTGACCTGCAATCTGCCGTTTTATACGTTCGATGGCCGCAACTTTTCCTGCCGAAGGACGATGTTTGGCTTGTTGTTGCTGAAGCTCTGCCAATTGTTGATTCAAACGATCCGTCTGTTGCTGAGCCAACGCAACCTGCTGATCCAATTGAGTGGTTTGATAAGCGTAAAAACCAGCAACCGCCAACATGACTAGCGTGACACCACTCAGTGCTACGATAACATTACGTAGAGAAAAGTGATCGGTCTTAGGATGCAAGTGCCGCGGATAAAAGTTTAATGTAGGCCGAGTCATTAAAGGCAGATAATGAGCTAATACCTGCCCAGATAACGGCGGTTGTTGCTCTTCAGATAAAGGGCTCGCTTTAACGTTCAGCCGTTCATTCAGTGCCGCCACTAATTGGGTATGATCTTCATCATCACAGCACACTTTAAGCTGATGGAGCGCGACACCTTTTAATTGCGAAGAGAGGTAATCAATTGAGCGTTGGAGTTCAAGCGCTAAGCCATCCAATTGCAATGCTGGGCTCGTCTCCCCAGTCACTGGCGCGACCACACCACGTAAAGTGCGCTGAAAATAACAACGCTGGTCAACAAAGGCATCTAACTTAAATTGTCCTTCTCTGCTGCGTTGTAATAATAAAAAGTGTGGCGTTTGAACGCTGTTAGCCCAAATCTCTTGCTCAGGGATCACTTGCCCTAATTGGTAGCCAATGCTTTGTAATGCTTGGGCAAGCTCGAGAATAACCTTAATACTGATCACATAAGCTTGGATTTTGTTACTGCCACTTAACTCATAAGCATCAGCGACAATCTCAGTGGGTTTTTCACTGATCAAATCTTTGAGCAAAAAAGGCAGCGCACCAGACCACTCTTCGCGTGGCACTGCTGGCTTATCCATTTGATAACATTGGTATAGTTGAGCGTGTAACACCACGTCCACGACATCACCCTTAACGGGATTGGCTTGCAGCGCTTGACACAGAGAAGTTAACCAAGCCCCGTCTCTGAGCGGATAACGCGTCGCAAGAGGGGAGTCTTGAGTAGCAGAGAAATAAATCGCGTCCGGCTGTACAACCGCAAATAATTTGCGGTCTTGCTGCGCTCGACGAGTGATTTTATGAAACAGCGTATTCATCTTCATTTTTCTCTACTTAGTCCGCCATCGATTTCTTTTGCCCGGCTTGACAGAGGGCTGTTCAGTACTGGGAGCCACAATCCAAGGCTGCTCTGCAGCAAACCATCGACCTTGTCCACCATGAATGCCAAGGGCAATTAACATTTGCCATTCGGCTTGCGTTTCCACTCCCACAGCGATCACTTGGGTACTTGTTCCCCCGCACACTCCGATCATACTGCGCACAAACAGTTGATTCTCGTGCCGTTGATCAATATTTTTAATTAAGCTGCGGTGTAATTTAAGGTAATTAATTCGTAAATCTTTAATGTAATGAGTCGCAACGATCGTTCGTCCCGCTTGACCAACCACCAATTTACATCCCAACCCCGCAATCATTCTTAGCACTGGACGCATATAATCTAAATGTTGCACTAAACGCCCCTCAGCAAACTCAAAAGACAACCGAGTGCGTAAAGCATAAGGTAACTGCATGATTTCATGACGAAACCAACGCCAATAGTGTTTATCGGCAAAGGGAACAACATGTAAATTAATCGAGTAATGCTCTGTAGATGCTTGGTTTTTCAATAATTGTAGTACACGGACGAAGACTGCGCGATCAAGCATCGCTTCGTAACCAACGGTTTCTAAAGCAGAATTAAAACGTGAGGCCTTGAGCATGCCTTGGACAGGATCATAAATGCGGACAAACAGCTCATCGTGAATCAATGTTAATTGATTCTCTTCGCTAATTAAATAACACGGCTGCCGGAATAAACGAATTTTCTCAGGAATGAGACTTTGTTCGAACAAGGTTCGCCAGCGTACGCTACCGCGCTCGTCATCCACCGTAACCAACTTCTTAAATCGGCTCCACGCATTACAGCCTTGCATCTGCGCACTACGTAACGCGGTTTCTGTTTCATCAATGATTCGTCCACGTCGTTCGCCCTCTTGGTACATACTCATTCCAATATGGAACCAGTTTTCTCGTTCTAAAGGATAAGGCGGGCTTAGGCGCTCAAGCAATTTAAGACATTGGCTCGCCACATGACTGACATCTTTAGAGGTTTGGTGAGGCATAAAAATCGCGAAGACCGAGTCATAATAGCGTGACAGAACCACATCGGGATAACGGGCAATGACATTTGCAATACATTCACCCACTTCAACGATAAAATCATCAATGATGACTTTTCCTTGCTGCTCACGCGCAGTATCCAGTTCATCGAGCCGGATCATAATGACCCCACCACGAGCACCACTTTCCAGTAAAGCTGATTCTAATTTGCTATCAAACAGAACTCGATTAGCGGCGCCAGTCAATTGATCAAGAAAGGTTTGACTACGAATAAAGCTATCAAATCGACTTCGCTCTTGACGAGCATCTTGTAGCTCTTCAATCAGTACATCGATAGCTTCACTCGCCGTATAAGGCCACTCTCGTTCATCTCCTTTGGCATACTGCTCAACACGTCCGGCTAAAATCATCCGTCCGCGCTCTTCCAATAACTCAGACCCTAATAACTGTTCACGCAACCATTTTGTCGCTCGGACCAAACAAAAAATGACCAGTCCAATCGCTAAAGTGATCGACCACATGGCACCAAAAGAGTAGTTATACCCTAGATAGGGTGGTACTGCTTTAAAATGAATGACGTAACTGGGATGACTCGGTAATGGGAAAGTCATCTGAGTTAAACGATCGGCTGTGATTCTCGATGTGTTATCATGAAAACGATAGACAATCTCGGATGACGTGGTGAG
Source organism: Vibrio sp. A11 (assembly GCF_013048705.1). NCBI lineage: Bacteria > Pseudomonadati > Pseudomonadota > Gammaproteobacteria > Vibrionales > Vibrionaceae > Vibrio > Vibrio sp. A11. The sequence continues at coordinate 104,363 of NZ_VHSI01000011.1, forward strand.
TTCGAGCTCAATAATACTCGATGCCTGAAGTATTTTTGGCATCCAATCCGACATTGAGTTTGCCGCTTGCGGATCGTGTAACTCTTGATCGACAACGTCAACAATCCCACTTAAATAGTGTTTGAGATAATCTTGTCCCATACGCTGAAACGAGAGTGCACCACCAATAAATAAGATGAACATGGCACTGGTGACAATTAAGGTCACAAAAGCGACTAAACGTGTGCTCAATTTAAGCGTTGGCGTATACCGCATGAAGCTGAATTCCCTTCTTAATTCATCGGCTATAAAAGTAAGATTAGTAAGCCCTGAATTTCTTGAAGTCACTCAATGATTTGGGCTTATCCTTAACTATATAAAAAAGCCGCGAACTTCGCGGCTTTTTTTGAAAATCAAATGGCTAGAACGGGATATCGTCATCAAAATCCATCGGCGGCTCATTATATTGTGGCTGAGCTTGCTGAGGTGCTGACTGCTTCGGTGATTGCTGCGCTGAAGGTTGTTGTGGCTGTCCCCAGTTACTTTGTTGACCTTGAGGAGCCCCCTGTCCAGGCGCTGCACCTTGCTGACGACCACCCAACATTTGCATAATGCCATTATAACCTTGCACCACAACTTCCGTGGTATAACGATCTTGGCCGCTCTGATCTTGCCATTTACGCGTTTGTAATTGACCTTCGATATAAACCTGCGATCCCTTACGTAAATATTCGCCCGCAACTTCAGCGAGTTTGCCATATAAGGCTACGCGGTGCCATTCCGTTCTTTCACGTTGCTCGCCGGTGGTTTTATCACGCCAGCTTTCTGAGGTTGCCAGAGTGATATTTGCTACCGCAGCACCACTTGCCATATAGCGAACTTCAGGGTCAGCCCCTAAGTTACCGACCAAAATTACTTTATTTACGCCACGGGTTGCCATGTTCTGCTCCGTCATCAAATTTGGTTTTTTAATATTGTGCTAAAGAATAACACGCTTTGTGACTACTACCAATCTCCGCTCTTAATCTGTTATCAGCAAAAGAGAAAATCCAGACACGCTGATCATTTTTTCGATCCTTGTCGTTATTTCAAGTTTTGATAATAGTATCATTTACTTAGCTCGTGGATATGTTACGCAAAGCATTGATTAACCGTTCGTATCGTACCTCATCTTTCGGCATGCTGAACAAACCGTGTTTGTACATCAATCAGGATGAACCCTATGCCCAAATCGAGTTACGCGCGCACCATCTACTATCTGACCACAGACGTAAATCAATCGACTCCGAGTCGGTTACAAAAAGCATTTCATCTACTCGCGATCCCTATCGAAAAAGTGGAGCCTGAATCGTTAGTACAACAATACCGACACAGTAAACACAAGATACTGCTGCTCGATTATCAAGATCATCGCACTATCCGTCATCGACTTGGCCCTTTAAAGCTGACCACTCACTATCTGGAAACCATTTTGTTCAATGTTGATAAACGACTACCGACCGATCTATTAATCAGCTTTGGGAATTTAAAGGGACTCTTTTATCAAACCGATAGTACGGAGCAACTTTCCCATGGCTTGGCGCAGATCATTAATGGCCAAAATTGGTTGCCTCGTCATGTTTCGAACCAATTACTACATCATTTTCGTTACGCCTTTCATGAGCAACATACCAAAGCCACTCTCGATCTTACGGTTCGAGAAATACAGATTTTACGCTGTTTGCAAGCGCAAGCTTCCAACGATGATATTGCGAAGAACTTATTTATCAGCGAACTAACCGTAAAATCTCATTTGTACCAAATTTATAAAAAGCTCGCGGTAAAAAACCGCGCACAAGCGATATCTTGGGCCAATCACCATCTTTTTCAGTAATGATATCGGGCTGTTAGGATGTTATCGAGAATAGGTAGCGTTGCACATTTTCGATAACCCAACACAGAATGTGCTCAATCACACGATCAGAACATGATAAAGTTAGCCTATTGTTGCGCATTAAGCTTATCAAGCAAGATCAACAACCTTTATGGGCTTACAGCGACTGCACTTTAATAACAATAGGGTTCTGACTAATGATTAATAAATGCCTTTTTCCTGCGGCCGGCTATGGTACTCGTTTTTTACCCGCGACCAAATCTATGCCAAAAGAGATGATGCCAGTGGTGAATAAACCATTGATCGAATATGGGGTTGAAGAAGCGATTCAAGCCGGTATGACTGGAATGTGTATTGTTACCGGACGGGGCAAACACGCAATCATGGATCACTTTGATATGAACTATGAGTTGGAACACCAAATTCGTGGTACCAACAAAGAAGAACTGCTGATCGATATTCGACAAATTATTGATACTGCTCACTTTACCTACATTCGTCAACGTGAAATGAAAGGCTTAGGGCATGCCATTTTAACGGGCCGCGAGCTTGTCGGTGATGAACCTTTTGCTGTGGTTCTTGCCGATGATTTATGTGTCAATGCTCAGCAAGGAGTCTTAGCACAAATGGTCGCGCTGTATAAACAATTCCGCTGCTCGATTGTTGCGGTGCAAGAAGTGCCTGCAGAAGAAACACATAAGTACGGTGTGATTGCTGGTGAGATGATCAAAGACGATCTGTTCCGTGTCGATAACATGGTTGAAAAACCAGAGCCGGGCACAGCGCCGAGTAATTTAGCGATCATTGGGCGCTATATTTTAACTCCTGATATTTTTGATTTGATTGAGCAAACCGAACCTGGCAAGGGTGGCGAGATTCAAATCACCGATGCGCTACTCAAACAAGCCCAGTCTGGCTGTGTATTGGCTTATAAATTTAAAGGCCAACGTTTTGATTGCGGTAGCGTCGAAGGCTATATCCAAGCAACCAATTACTGCTTTGAGCATTTATACCAACAGAATGAACAAAAAGTAGCACTCGCGAAACAATCAACTACTAAAGGCTAATCATTCAGGGTTAGTCAGCACTTTATTGACGGAGCCCTCTGGATAACGGCTCCGTTTTTACTGTTTTTTTATCCAGTGAATATTTGCACAAATCGCACTCTATGTAATACTGACCCTACTTGGTATTACAGTAGACTTTATCGGATGGACAACATTGAAGTACGTGGGGCGCGTACCCACAACCTGAAAAACATTAATCTAACGATTCCCCGTGACAAACTGATTGTGATCACCGGTCTTTCCGGCTCTGGGAAATCTTCGCTGGCGTTCGATACCCTTTATGCTGAGGGGCAACGTCGTTATGTCGAATCGTTATCCGCTTATGCTCGGCAATTTCTCTCATTGATGGAGAAACCCGATGTTGATCATATTGAAGGCTTATCCCCTGCTATCTCGATTGAACAAAAATCCACCTCGCATAACCCTCGCTCTACTGTCGGTACCATTACCGAAGTGTATGATTATCTACGTCTACTCTATGCACGAGTTGGCGAGCCGCGTTGCCCTGAACATCAAGTCCCATTAACGGCACAAACCATCAGTCAGATGGTCGATAAGGTGCTCGAAATGCCGGAAGGCAGTAAATTGATGCTGCTTGCGCCTATCATTAAAGAGCGTAAAGGTGAACACGTTAAAACGCTGGAAAATCTCGCTGCGCAAGGTTTTATTCGTGCCCGAATTGACGGCGAAACCTGTGATCTTTCCGATCCACCAACGTTAGAACTGCATAAAAAACACACCATTGAAGTGGTGGTGGATCGGTTTAAGGTACGCAGCGATCTTCAACAACGCTTAGCCGAATCGTTCGAAACTGCCTTAGAGCTTTCGGGAGGGATTGTCGTCATCGCGCCGATGGATCAACCGGGTGAAGAACAAATATTTTCCGCTAACTTCGCTTGTCCGCACTGTGGATATAGCATGCGTGAGTTAGAACCACGAATGTTCTCATTTAATAATCCAGCAGGCGCTTGCCCAACGTGTGATGGTTTAGGGGTGCAGCAGTATTTTGACCCAAGCCGAGTGATCGAAGATGCTAATTTAAGTTTAGCGCAAGGTGCCATCCGTGGTTGGGACCAGAAAAACTATTACTATTTTCAAATGCTGAATGCGTTAGCAGAACACTACGATTTTGATCTCCATCGCCCATTTAATCAACTACCCAAACGCATTCAAGAAGTTGTATTACATGGCTCAGGACGAAGTGAAATCGAGTTTAAATACATCAATGATCGCGGCGACATTCGCGTTAAACGCCATCCTTTTGAAGGTATTTTGCATAATTTAGAACGCCGCTATCGTGATACCGAATCGAACTCCGTGCGTGAAGAACTGGTGAAATACATCTCAACCAAACCTTGCAGCAGCTGTAACGGCACTCGCTTACGTTTGGAATCTCGCCATGTGTTTATCAATAACACCACTCTGCCAGAGATCGTTGAGTTAAGTATCGCCGACGCCTTAGACTTTTTTGCCACTATGCAGCTCGAAGGTCAGCGAGCACAAATTGCTGACAAGGTCATGAAAGAGATTAATGACCGTTTGCAGTTTTTAGTCAACGTCGGGCTCAATTATCTAAATTTATCACGCAGTGCCGAAACGCTCTCTGGCGGTGAAGCACAGCGTATTCGCTTAGCCAGTCAAATTGGTGCTGGACTGGTTGGCGTGATGTATGTACTGGATGAACCATCGATTGGTTTACATCAACGAGACAATGAACGATTACTGAAAACCCTGACTCATTTACGTGATTTAGGTAATACCGTGCTGGTTGTCGAGCATGATGAAGATGCCATTCGTATGGCGGATCATGTGATTGATATCGGCCCCGGTGCTGGTGTACATGGTGGGACCATCGTTGCTGAAGGCCATGTAGAGCAGATCATCGCTAATCCACATTCATTGACCGGCCAATATCTCAGTGGAGCCAAGAAGATTGCCATTCCGACTCAGCGAGTGCCTCGTGATCCGAATAAAACGGTCGAGCTGCTTGGTGCGTCTGGCAATAACCTAAAAAGTGTCGATCTTTCTTTGCCTGTCGGGCTCTTTACCTGCGTCACTGGTGTTTCTGGCTCTGGTAAGTCAACGTTAATCAACGATACTTTCTTCAGCATTGCCCATACTGCTTTAAATGGCGCGACGACAGCAACACCAGCGCCTTATAAGGCGATTAAAGGTCTTGAACATTTTGATAAGGTTATCGATATTGATCAAAGCCCAATCGGTAGAACACCACGTTCTAACCCCGCGACCTATACTGGTATTTTTACGCCTATCCGTGAGCTGTTTGCTGGCACTCAAGAATCTCGTTCTCGAGGTTATAAGCCCGGCCGTTTCAGTTTTAACGTCCGTGGCGGGCGCTGTGAGGCGTGTCAGGGAGATGGGGTTATCAAAGTTGAGATGCATTTCCTACCCGATGTTTATGTGCCTTGTGATGCATGTAAGGGCAAACGCTATAACCGTGAAACCTTAGAAGTCCATTACAAGGGCAAAAGCATTGATGAAGTATTGCAAATGACCATCGAAGAAGCCCATGCGTTTTTTGAGCCTGTCCCTGTGATTGCACGTAAGCTGCAAACGCTGATCGATGTCGGTTTATCCTATATTCGCTTGGGCCAATCAGCCACAACTCTATCCGGAGGTGAAGCACAACGCGTTAAGCTTGCGCGTGAGTTATCCAAACGTGATACCGGTAAAACACTCTATATTCTTGATGAACCGACTACTGGACTCCATTTCCATGATATTCAGCAATTGCTGATCGTGCTACATCGCTTGCGTGATCGCGGCAATACCGTCGTCGTTATCGAACACAACCTTGATGTGATTAAAACGGCTGACTGGATCGTCGATTTGGGTCCAGAAGGTGGGCAAGGGGGTGGGCTAATTATTGCCGAAGGTACCCCAGAAGAGGTCGCACAAGTCGCAGGCTCACATACTGCACGCTTTTTAAAACCACTGCTCATTCAATAAGGCTATATTGCCGCGCGAAAAAACGCTAAAGTAACGCAACCAGTCACTTATGACTGGTTGCGTTTCAAAAAATAATGGATTGATGTTCAACAATAGATTGTGAGATTTATGGCGACTTTGCTACTCAGCGGCACTCAACTGCAACCGACTGTTCCAAAAGCCCCTTTAAATAAGGCTTTCCTGATTGCCCTTGGCGCTGTTTATTTGCTTGCGATGCATTTCTTTATGCCTAATCCAGGTGGTGCAGGATTAGCCTTATCGTTTAACCCCACGACATGGATAGCCGTCAGTATCACCATCGCCATCGGTTGGTATCAAATTGCCCTCAACCAAAGCCTGCGTTATTCAAAATTAACGGTCGTGTTTTTTGTCAGTTGCTGCATTTTAAGCACACCACTCTTGTATGGAAACGCTTATCTCACTGGTGCTATCGGACGGTTAACGGGGTTATGGGCTGGCTTAGCGCTGTTCATCTGCTTACAACAGTTCTATTTGAGCAATAAGCATAAACAGCGCTTACTATGGTATATCTTGCTGGCGGTTCTTATTCAGGCATCATTTGGGCTGTATCAATACTTACTGTTAAGCCCCAATAACTGGTTTGGTTATAATACGTTAGCTAATCGTCCCTACGGTATTTTCCAACAACCGAATGTGATGGCGAGTTTTATGGCAACGGGATTGATCGTATCAGGCTATTTATTGGCTCGCCAACCTAAAAAATATGACACCAAACTGTTTGAAATTGGTCTGCTCTATCTTACACCGCTGCTAACTCTGCCTTTGTTAGTCGTGTTAGCGTCACGTACTGGCTGGTTATCTGCCGTGTTAGGAACGATGATGATTTTACCTTATCTTTATCGTTTTGCTCCGCGTCGCCGATTGGTTTACTGGATCAGCGCCAGTCTTAGCGGTGTGTTACTGGGGTTTGTGGCCATGTACAGCCAGAGCACCAGCGATATGGTGACCAGTAAAGCGGACCTTGATAGCCCAAGACGCTATACCTTTCCACAAACCGTAGACATGTTGATTGAAAAGCCGTTTACCGGTTATGGCTATGGGAATTTTGAAACCGAATATTTGCTGTACACTGCCCGCCAACATCAACTGAACCCTAATTATCCTGCAGGATTACCTGCTATGGATCATCCACATAATGAACTGCTTTTTTGGGGCGTCGAAGGCGGACTATTACCCCTACTGGGAATTGCGATTGCTGCTGGGTTTGTATTACTGAAAATCCGGACAGCGAAAAAAGGGACTCGCCTCGCTATGCTTGCACTTCTCGTGCCGATTGTTGTGCATAGTCAATTGGAGTACCCGTTTTATCACTCAGCCATTCACTGGATTAGCTTTATCGTTCTGCTGTATTGGATTGATCAGCGAGTTACCCGATATCGCACCTTCTCTTTTAGCCATCTCAGTGGTTCATTACTACGCATCCTGAGCTTAGTGCTACCGATTATCACTAGCCTATATATGTTAACGTCACTGCACAGTAATTATGTGCTTACTCAATTCGAAAAATCGAATCCACCCAATCCTGATATTTTACATAAGGTCACCAATCCATTGGTATGGCGAGATCGTTTCGACTGGAATATTTACAGCACCTACCTCAATCTAGGCTTGCATCAGCAACGAACTGACTACATCCAGCCTTATATCGATTGGTCATTATCGGTTATTCAACATAAACCAAGACCCGCTTTTTATCGTAACCTCATCTTGGCTTATCAAGGCTTAGGCGATGAGAGCCGAGCGGCGCAAATCCGTTCAGAAGCGGAGTTCCTCTTCCCGACGCTCGATTTCACGCCGCCGAGTTCTTCTTTTCCGTCATCGGACAGCACCATCGTTCCGGCGTCTAGTGAGTGATGATGCTCAACCAGCAACGATACGCCTTTCCAACAACACGTGTCGTCAAAAGAGGCTAAGAATCCCCTAACCAGACAATAAACATTCATCAATGAATTAGGGGAATACCGCCGTTTAACACGTCATCGATACAGCGTTATCGCTGTAAGGCAAGTCCGTCTTGCAACGCTTTCAGACATAAGGCGATGTTTTCTGGGCGCGCCGCGTATCCCATCAACCCAATTCGCCATGCTTTACCTGCTAATGCTCCTAATCCAGCACCTATCTCTAAGTTGTAATGATTCAGCAAATAGTCACGCAGAGCTGCATCATCTACGCCTTGAGGAATATACACCGTATTCAGTTGCGGTAGACGACTGGCTTCATCAACCACAAAGGTTAATCCCAGCGCCTCTAAACCTTGTTTGAATATATTGTGCATTCGGCGATGGCGATCCCACGCGTTGTCTAGTCCCTCTTGTTGCAGTAGCAGTAACGCTTCGTGTAAAGCGTACAAGCTATTCACAGGCGCCGTATGGTGGTAACTGCGTTTGCTTGCCCCACTCCAATACCCGAGTACTAAGCTTTGGTCGAGGAACCAACTTTGAATCGGTGTGGTACGCGCGTGTATTTTATCAATCGCAGCGGGAGAAAAAGTTAATGGTGATAAACCGGGCACACAAGATAGGCATTTCTGACTTCCAGAATACACCGCATCCAATTGCCACTCATCGACCAATAGCGGTACACCACCAAGCGATGTCACGGCATCCACGATTGTCAACATGCCATGCTGTTTTGCTAATTGACTGAGGGCTTGCGCATCACTGCAGGCACCCGTTGAGGTCTCGGCATGTACAAAAGCCAAAATTTTCGCATCGCTGTGTTCAGCTAACGTAGCGGCCACTTTTTCGATTGAAACTGGCTTTCCCCATTCATCATCAATCACAACCACTTGTCCGCCACAGCGAACGGCATTTTCTCGCATTCGCTCGCCAAACACTCCATTACGACAGACAATCACTTTGTCACCAGGTTCGACCAAATTAACAAAACAGGCCTCCATACCCGCACTCCCTGGCGCTGAAACCGCAATCGTGAATTCGTTTTGGGTTTGAAAGGCATATTGTAGTAACTGCTTCAGTTCATCCATCATGCGAATAAATAATGGATCCAGATGACCAACGGTCGGTCGGCTTAAGGCCTGTAATACTTGCGGTGAAATATCTGAAGGTCCAGGCCCCATCAAAATCCGACGAGGTGGAATAAAACTGCTAATAGCCATAATTGCTCCTTGCTTTTTCGATGGCGTGAATGGTTGAGGTTAATGCAAATCATCTCCCACCACAATCCGACCGAAGTCTAGGGGTCCAACCACTTTCACATTCTGATCATTTTTATTTGCATGAGTAGCAACATTTGCAATTGACATTAATGAAACAAAACCGTTCAATGAATGCGCTATCTATACCGAAGAGACTTAACCTAACAACACCACGTTAAATCTTGACGGTATAGCAGAAGAGGAGCACTGCCCAGGCAGATCATTTGTGGAGCCTTAACTCCAATACAAACGATTCATGGGGAGCAGTGCCGAGGTAAAACAAAGGTGAGGCTTTGATTTACCGGTTGCATGGGCTGAATCCCTGTGACTGTCATCAGACGAGACTGATGAAGAGCTTCTGAGGACATTGCTTAACCGTTATCCCTCTTTATTTGCTCTCAGTTCACACTCTTCAAAACATTGGACGTTGGATTACCAACTATTTTTTATTTATAGGAAGTCTTGGGAGACATGCTGTGAACGCATTCAATGTCGCTAAATTTGGCGGAACAAGTGTTGCTAATTTTCAAGCGATGAGCGGCTGTGCCGCGATCATCGAAAATAATCCTGCTACTAAGTTAGTGGTGATCAGTGCCTGTTCAGGGGTAACCAATCTACTGGTTGAATTGGCAAACGGAGTACAAGATAGCCAACAGCGAGCGATGATTATTCAGCAATTAGCGGATATTCACTACACGATTATCGAGTCTTTAACCGCACCGCAAACGGTCTGTGCTGAGATAGAAACCATTTTAGACACGGTACGCCGAGCCGCAGAGGCCGCCGCGTTTGAAGTCAGTAAAAAGTTAACCGACTATCTTGTGGCTTGTGGCGAGTTAATGTCCACTTATTTACTTACCCAAATCCTTCGTGAACGTGGCGTCGATGCCGTACGCTTTGATGCTCGTCAAGTGATGCGTACTGATGATCACTATGGCCGAGCCGAACCACAGCTGGCCGCCGTACAATCTTTAGTGACTGAAAAATTACACCCACTGTGCCAACAACACGTCGTGGTTACTCAAGGTTTTATTGGTGCCGATCAAGAAGGCAATACCACGACCCTTGGTCGAGGAGGCAGTGATTATTCAGCGGCATTATTTGCCGAAGCAATCCAAGCCTGTGGCCTAGAAATTTGGACCGATGTACCGGGTATTTACACCACCGATCCACGGATTGTTGCCAAAGCCGCTCCAATTTCCGAAATCAGTTTTAGTGAAGCATCAGAAATGGCCAATTTTGGCGCTAAAATTCTTCATCCCTCAACATTAGTGCCTGCGATTCGTCATGGTATTCCTGTTTTTGTGGGCTCGTCCAAAGCACCACAAGAGGGAGGCACTTGGATCCGCCAACAGGTCGACAGTACCCCGCTGTTTCGAGCCCTTGCACTGCGCTGTAATCAAACCATGGTAACGCTACGCAGTGCTAACATGTTTCATGCTTATGGTTTTTTAGCCAAAGTGTTTGAGATTTTGGCAAAACATAAGATTTCTGTAGATCTGATCACGACTTCAGAAATTAGTGTATCGCTAACCTTAGATAAAACCGATACGTCAGGCGGCAATCCTGAATTACCACAACACGTTCGCCAAGAGTTAGAGGCTTTATGTACGGTAGAAGTCGAACACGATCTCTGCTTAGTTGCGCTGATTGGTAATAAGATGAAAGATAGACCCGGCTACGCCAAACAGGTCTTCGGTGTGTTGGATGAATTTAATCTACGTATGATTTGTTATGGTGCCAGCGCCCATAATCTCTGCTTTTTAGTCAATAGCCACGTCTCTAAATCGGTCATTCAAAAGCTGCATCAAGAGTTATTTGAATAACACTAAACTCAAATAGACAGGTCGTCATAATGCGACCTGCCTATTTGGAGTGTTAACCATTAATATTGGGGCCAAGCCACTTTTCGGCGGTTAATTTATCCCAACCTTTACGCTCAGCATAACTTTGAACTTGATCTTCTTGGATCTGAGCTATGGCAAAATAACGTGAATCTGGATGAGAAAAATACCATCCCGATACCGATGATCCCGGCCACATCGCGTAACTACTGGTTAACGACATGCCTATATTTTCTTCAACCGATAGCAATTGCCATAGCGTGCCTTTTTCAGTGTGCTCAGGACAAGCCGGATAACCGGGTGCCGGGCGAATACCCTGATACTTTTCGCGGATCAAATCATCACAAGCCAGATCTTCCTCTACCGCATAGCCCCAGATTTCTTTACGCACTCGCTCATGTAAGTACTCAGCAAAGGCTTCCGCAAGACGATCCGCCACCGCTTGAATCATGATCGCATTATAATCATCCCCTTGTGCTTTATAAGCATCGGCAAGCTCCCTTTCTCCAATCCCACCCGTCACGGCAAAAGCGCCAATCCAATCTCGCTTAGCTGACGATTTCGGAGCAATGTAATCGGCAAGACAATAGTTCGCCCCTTTCGGTTTTTCAGTCTGTTGGCGTAAATGGTGTAAAACATGCACAACCTCAGTGCGTGTTTCATCGGCATAGACCTCAATATCATCACCCACACTGGCAGCAGGAAACAAACCACAAATACCTTTCGCTTGCAGTAATCCTTCTCGCTCCACTCTATCTAAGAGTGTATTAGCATCGTGAAATAAACGCTGTGCTTCTTCACCGACTTCTTCGTGCTGCAAAATGGCTGGATATTTCCCCATCAAAGACCACGTCATAAAGAAAGGGGTCCAATCGATATACTGGCGTAATACGGCAATTGAGCAATTATCAAAGACATGGATACCAGGTTTAGCTGGCGTTGGCGGTGTGTAGGTTTGCCAATCAATAGCGACTTTATTAGCACGCGCTTTATCTAAACTGATCGGGCGAGTTTTCGGGGTTTTGCGCGCATGCTGCTCTCTGGTACGTTGATAGTCGAGATCCAACTTTTCAACAAATGCGGGCCGTAAGTCATCCGACAACAAAGCGCTGCACACTCCAACCGCGCGTGACGCGTTATTCACATAGACGACAGGATGACGATAATTTTGTTCAATTTTGACTGCGGTATGCGCCTTAGAGGTTGTCGCGCCACCAATCAATAACGGTAAACTAAAACCTTGTCGCTCCATCTCTTTCGCAACATGGACCATTTCATCTAGTGAAGGCGTAATCAAACCAGACAAACCAATAATATCCACTTGCTGCTCTTTGGCGACTTTCAGGATTTGCTCACACGGTACCATTACGCCAAGATCTATAATTTCGTAGTTATTACACTGCAGTACCACACCAACAATATTTTTACCGATGTCGTGTACATCGCCCTTCACCGTCGCGAGTAAAATTTTTCCATTAGCAGAACTGGCCTGTTTGAGCGCATTAATATACGGCTCAAGGTAAGCCACCGCCTGTTTCATCACTCGCGCCGATTTAACCACCTGAGGTAAAAACATTTTACCTTCACCAAATAAATCACCAACAACGTTCATACCATCCATCAACGGACCTTCAATCACATCCAGTGGTCTTGCTGATTGCTGGCGAGCTTCCTCAGTATCTTCAATAATAAATTCCGTAATTCCTTTCACCAAAGCGTGCTCTAAACGCTTTGCTACTGGCCAACTACGCCACTCGAGTAAGGCCGGATCATCAACTTTACCAACCGCATTGTCACGGTACTGCTCTGCCATCTCAAGTAAGCGCTCCGTGGCATCAGGGCGGCGATTTAAAACCACATCTTCTACTGCTTCACGCAAGCTGACTGGCACATTGTCATAAATTTCCAACTGACCTGCGTTAACGATCCCCATGTCCATACCGTGCTTAAAACAGTGATAGAGGAATACGGCATGAATCGCCTCTCGAACGTAGTTGTTGCCTCGAAATGAAAAAGAAACGTTAGATACCCCACCGGAAATCATCGCATAAGGTAAGCCGCGTTTGATGTCCGTAATCGCTTCAATAAAATCGACCGCATAGTTATTGTGTTCATCAATTCCAGTGGCAATCGCAAAAATATTGGGGTCAAAGATAATGTCTTCCGGTGGAAAACCGACTTCATCGACTAAGATGCGATACGCATTGCTGCAGATCTCTACTTTACGCTCACGGGTATCCGCTTGACCCACTTCATCAAATGCCATCACAATCACGGCCGCGCCATAACGCCGAACCAGCTTTGCTTGTTCAATAAATTTCGCTTTACCTTCTTTTAAAGAGATAGAGTTAACAATCCCTTTACCTTGAATGCACTTTAGCCCCGCTTCAATGACTTCCCACTTCGACGAGTCAACCATGATCGGTACTTTAGAAATCTCAGGTTCGGAAGCACATAACTGTAAAAAACGCACCATACAGGCTTTGGCATCGAGCATGCCTTCATCCATATTGATATCGATGATTTGTGCGCCATTAGCCACTTGCTCACGCGCCACGTCTAACGCTTCATCGTACAACTCTTCACGAATAAGACGCTTAAAACGTGCTGAACCGGTGACATTAGTCCGCTCTCCGACATTAACAAACAATGTTTCCTTGGCAATTGTGAGTGGCTCTAAGCCAGAGAGACGACAAGCAACGTTAAGCTCAGGTAAACGACGAGGTGCCACGCCTTCGACCGCTTTAGCCATCGCAGCAATGTGCTCAGGCGTCGTACCACAGCAACCGCCCACCAGATTCAAAAATCCGGCTTGTGCCCATTCAGCAATATGCTCCGCCATCTCTTCGGGACCGAGATCATAGTCACCAAAGGCATTCGGTAAGCCAGCATTAGGATGAGCAGAGACATAGCTTTCTGATATTCGCGATAATTCCGCGACGTATGGGCGCAGCTCATCGGGACCAAGCGCACAGTTAAGACCAAAAGAGAGTGGTCGAACATGGCGCAAAGAATGATAGAAGGCTTCCGTTGTCTGACCTGAAAGGGTTCTTCCGGACGCATCGGTGATCGTGCCTGAAATCATTACAGGTAATGCGTAACCTAATTCATCAAAGATACCATCAACCGCAAAAGCACAGGCTTTCGCATTAAGCGTATCAAATACCGTTTCAATCATGATCAAATCGCACCCGCCTTCAATCAAGGCTCGCGTCGATTCTGAATAGGCATCAACCAATTGATCAAAGCTGACATTGCGGTAACCGGGATCATTTACATCGGGCGAGATCGAGCAAGTTCGGTTGGTCGGACCGAGTACACCCGCAACATAGCGTGGTTTATCGGGCGTTTTTTCAGTCCATTCATCGGCGACTTGGCGTGCTAGTTGCGCAGCAGCATAATTAATTTCTGCGCTTAATGACTGCATATCGTAATCGGCCATCGCAATGGTGGTCGAGTTGAAAGTATTCGTTTCTAAAATATCAGCGCCAGCGGCTAAATAAGCATGATGGATCTCTTTGATCAATGATGGTTGAGATAAAACCAAGAGATCATTATTACCTTTAAGATCACAATGCCAATCAGCAAACCTGTTACCTCGGTAGTCTTGCTCTTGTAACTGATAACTCTGAATCATGGTGCCCATACCACCATCAATCAGTAAAATTCTGTGTTTGAGTTGCTGCTCAATTTGCTTGGATACCTGACTTCCCACTGTAAAACCTCACTCCCTTGTATTTATTCCTCATCCTATCACAGTTTAGTTAGAAATCTAGACGTCTAAAAACCAGATTAATGACATCGAAAATCCTGCGATTAACAAAACCTAATTGTTAGAAAATGTTTGCTATTTGTTATCGATACAACGAAAATTTTAATTACACCTTGTTACATAATGAGAAAGAGAATGTCGGTCTACTACACCCTATGCTTTTTATCTGCCGCGGCGATGCTGATTGCTTTTATCAACAGTAAAATAATCAAGATGCAAACCACCATTGCTATTACCGCTGGTTCAATGATGCTTTCGATATTGATCATCATTGCCGGACAAAATGATTGGTTTTATCTCGCACAAATTGCCACTGATACTGTGACGAGAATTAATTTTGAAAGCTTTTTGTTAAAAGGCATATTAGGGTTTCTGCTATTTGCAGGCGGCTTGGGGATCAAACTACCCAATCTAAAAGAACAAAAGTGGGAGATTACCGTACTTGCTCTAGGAGCAACACTCTTCTCTACCTTCTTCATCGGCCTAGTGTTGTATGCCTTTTGTCAGTTTATTGGTATTCAACTTGACCTGATTTATTGTTTACTGTTTGGTTCCCTTATCTCACCCACGGACCCGATTGCCGTACTTGCGATTGTAAAAAAACTCAATGCACCCAAGCGTATTTCGACCCAAATTGAAGGAGAATCGTTATTTAATGACGGCTTCGGATTGGTTATTTTTGTCACGCTATTCACGATCGCTTTTGGTCATGAAACACCAACGATTGGCAGCGTTACTGTACTGTTTGCTCAAGAAGCATTAGGCGGAATTGCTTACGGCTTTTTACTTGGCCTACTCTTTCATTACTTGATCAGTGCTACTGATGACCATTCTATGGAGCTCTTACTCACTATCGGTATCCCAACCGCAGGGTATGTTTTTGCTGATGTTATCCATGTTTCCGGTCCCTTAGCGATGGTAGTGTCTGGCATTATGATCGGTAACTGGACACGTTTTATCGGTTTTTCTAAAGAGAGTGAAGAGCACTTAGATCATTTCTGGGAGCTCGTAGATGAATTTTTAAATGGCGTATTATTTTTATTGATCGGTATGTCAATGTTGCTGTTTGAATTTCATCAAGAAGATTGGATTCTAATGGCCTTTGCCATTCCACTCGTACTATGTGGACGCTATCTGAGTGTGTGGATATCTTATTTGGGCTTTAAACGCTTTCGTCATTACAACCCATGGTCAGTGAGAATTCTGACTTGGGGAGGATTACGAGGTGGATTGGCGTTAGCCATGGCGCTATCTATCCCAGCTGGGGTAATGGTCATTCCAGATAAATTAATTGATGTGAAAGAATTGGTAATGGTGATGACTTATGCTGTGGTTGTATTTTCCATCTTAGTGCAAGGTTCTACCATTACCCCAATGATTGAAAAGGCGAAACGGGCCGAGCCAGACAACACTAAAGACTGAGATGAAAATAGCCCTATAAGTTGATCGTTATAGGGCTATTTTATGCCTTATTTTCCCGTTTTATATGCCAATGTTGTGTTCTAATAAGTAAATAACAGAAAATAAAAGAGCCTTAACAGCAATGTTAAGGCTTACCATTTGCTATTAGTGAAGTGGATAGATTGGAACGCCCAGCCGTGCATCTTTTGGCGATTAGCGGGATCCGCTGCTTTGGAAGCTACCGA